>RFMX01000147.1 GCA_009927495.1 Betaproteobacteria bacterium | reverse complement strand
TGCCAGCGTCCAGTTGCAGGTGGTAAGTCATCTCAACCAAAGCGCCTGCACCCGCCAACATCAAAGCCATGGCCACCGCTAGGCCTGCGTAGGAGGGCAATAAGCGCTTGAGTGCGCCAGTTTGGGCAATCCTGAGGTTCATCATGATCAAGCCTGCCAAGCCACCAGGCGCATACACCACCATGAACAAAAACACCAAACCAAGGTAGAGAAGCCATGCTTTGGTGATTTCAGACAGCAGCACAAAGGCCAGTACCATCAATATGCCGCCCAAAATCGGGCCAAAGAAGAAAGTGGCACCACCTAAAAAGGTGAACAACAAATAAGACCCCGAACGCGCAGGACCGACCACTTCGGCGGTGACGATCTCGAAATTGATCGCACCCAATCCACCCGCAATGCCTGCAAAAAACCCGGCGATGATGAAAGCGCGGTAACGCACCTGCTGGGTGTTGTAGCCCACGAATTCCACCCGTTCTGGGTTGTCACGCACCGCATTCAAAATGCGCCCCAAGGGGGTTTGGGTCAAGGTATACAGCAAAGCCACCGATACAAAGGTGTAAAAAGCGATGAGGTAATAAACCTGCCGCTGCGGCCCAAAGGTGATGCCCATGAAAGCCTCACCCACCACGCGGTTGGCAGACACCCCCGCTTCACCGCCGAAAAACTCGGAGAACATCAGTGACATGGCAAATACCAACTCGGCCATGCCCAAGGTGATCATGGAAAACGTGGTGCCCGATTTTTTGGTGGTCACATAGCCCAGCAAAATGGCAAATCCCATGCCGGCCAAGCCACCCACCAAAGGCAGCAGCGCCACAGGCAGCTGCAAACTACCCTGCCCAATGGCGTTCAGGGCATGAATGGCGAAGTAGCTTCCCATGCCGCTGTAGACCGCGTGGCCAAAACTGAGCATGCCGCCCTGACCCAGGAGCAAGTTGTAGGAGAGGCAAGCAATGATGGCAATGCCCATTTGCGACAACATGGTTTGCGACAAATTGCTGGTGAACATCAACGGGGCAGCCAGCAGCACCACCGCAAAACCCAGCCAAACACCATAGCGAGACAACAGGTTTGACATGCTCAGGTGTCCCGTTTGCCAAGTAAGCCGCGAGGGCGAAAGATCAAAATCAGCACCAACATCAGGTAGGGCAAGATGGGTGCAACTTGCGACACGGTGAGTTTGATGAAGCTGTTGTTGCTCCATTCGGCTGACAACACCACGCCCAAGTCTTTGAACAGTTGCAACAGCGAGTAGTCGATCGCCACCGCAAAGGTTTGCACGATGCCAATCACCAGCGAGGCCAAAAATGCACCGCTCAGCGACCCCATGCCACCGACCACCACCACCACAAATATCACCGAGCCCACGGTCGCGGCCATCGCCGGTTCGGTGATGAAGGTAAAGCCGCCAATCACGCCTGCCAAGCCTGCCAAACCGGTACCCATGGCAAACACCAGCATGAACACCCGAGGCACGTTGTGGCCCAAGGTTTCAACGGTTTCGGGGTGGGTCAAAGCCGCTTGGATGATGAGACCGGCGCGGGTACGGGTCAACACCCACCACAAGCTGATGACCATGGCGATGGCGGTGACCATGATGAAAGCGCGGGTAGCAGGGAAAGGGGTGCAAACAATGCGCACCGCGGTGTCCGCGCTTTGGCAGATCTCGCCGCCAACACCTGCCACCAGCGACAAGCCCAGTTGCCCATGGTTGATCAGGGTGAAGACCGGCCCCTGCAAGAACGCAGGTGGGGTGAACTCCACCGCCACCCGTCCCCCACAGGAGTTGCACCAACTCCAAAACAATATAAGAAGCCCAAAGGTGACCAGCAGTTCGGACACATGGCCCATTTTGTGGACTTTGCGCAGGACTTTGCTCTCGAACAAAGCACCGGCAGCTCCGGTCAGGATAGGTGCCAAAAGCAAGGCAGGCCAAAACCCGATGCGGCTCTCTAAGGTGTAGCCAAAGTAAGCCCCCAGCATGTAAAAACTGGCGTGTGCAAAGTTAAGCACCCCCATCATGCTGAAGATCAGGGTCAGCCCTGAGCTGAGCATGAACAGCAACAG
>RFMX01000157.1 GCA_009927495.1 Betaproteobacteria bacterium | reverse complement strand
TCTCATTGGCTTTGCTCGGCGCAGGGTTGGCGGTGTTTGAAACGGTGCGTCGCCGCTTTGCACTGATTTGGGGCGATATACAAACCGAGATTGCCGCCGCTCAACAAGCCAAGGAGGCCTCATGAGCGCATATTCGCTAGAGATTCAAGGCTTGACCAAGCAATTTGGCAAGACCGAAATCATCCGTGGCGTCAATTTACAAGTGACCGCGGGTGAACGTGTGGCCATCATCGGCCCCAACGGCGCAGGCAAATCCACCTTGTTCAACCTGATCAGTGGTCGCTTTGCGCCCACCTCGGGCAGCATCAGCCTGAAAGGCCAACGCATTGATGGGCTCAAGCCCTTTGAGATCAACCGCTTGGGTCTGTCGCGCAGCTTTCAAATCACCAATATCTTTCCCAAACTCAGCGTGTTTGAGAACCTGCGCTGTGCAGTGTTGTGGAGCCTGGGCCACCGCTACAGCTTTTGGTCGTTTTTGGGTAATTTGAAAGACGCCAACGAATTGGCCGAAACTGGATGCAGCGCATTCGACTCAGCGCTAAACGCGATACCTTGGCCATGAACCTCACCTATGCCGAGCAACGCGCTTTGGAAATTGGCATCACCATGGCCGGTGGTGCCGAGGTGGTGTTGCTCGATGAACCCACCGCAGGCATGAACAACAGCGAGACCGAGCGATTTATCGGACTCATTAAAGAAGTTACCCAAGGCAAAACCTTGTTGGCGGTGGAGCACGATATGGGCGTGGTGTTTGGCTTGGCCGACAAAATTGCGGTGTTGGTCTATGGCGAGATCATTGCTTTTGACACCCCTGACAAAGTCCGCGCCAACGCCTTGGTGCAAGAGGCCTATTTGGGCAGTTTGCAAGAGGACCATTGAATGTTGCAAGTCAAAGACCTCCATGCCTATTACGGCAAAAGCCATGTGTTGCATGGCGTGAGCTTTTCGGTGGGCAAAGGCGAGATCGTGGCGCTGTTGGGCCGCAATGGCTCGGGGCGTTCCACCACTGCCAAAGCCATCATGGGACTGGTGGACGCCCAAGGCAGTGTCGATTGGTTGGGCCAGCAAATCGTGGGACGCAAGCCTTTTGAGATTGCCCATTTGGGTTTGGGCTATGTGCCGGAAAACCGCGACATCTTCCCCAAGCTCACGGTGCATCAAAACCTGTTGCTGGGCTTGAAGGGCGATAAACCGCAAGGCCGCTGGAATTTTGAAGACATGTACAACTTGTTTCCGCGCTTGCGAGAGCGTCAGCACACCGAGGCCGGTGTACTCTCGGGAGGCGAGCAGCAAATGCTGACCCTGTGCCGCAGCCTCATGGGCGACCCCGAACTCATCATCATCGACGAGCCCACCGAGGGTTTGGCCCCCAAAATCGTCGAACTGGTGGGCCAGTTTTTGCGGGAATTGCGCAACCGTGGCGTTTCCGTCTTGTTAATTGAACAAAAGCTCACGATTGCCATGCAAATCTCCGACCGTGCCTTGGTCATGGGACACGGCAGCATGGTGTTTGACGGTACCCCTGACGCCTTGCGGGCAAACGCCGCTATTCGCAAGGAATGGTTAGAGGTATAAAATAGTACGGTCGTTCTTTTTTACCTTCCCATCTGCTTCTGACAAGGATTTTCTATGAGTGCTGACTATGCAGTCCACGGCGATGTCGCCGTGATTACCTTGAACAACCCACCAGTCAACGGACTGGGTTTGGCCACCCGCCAAGCATTCATGCAAGGGCTGGACAAAGCCATGGCAGACGATGCGGTCAAAGCAGTGGTGGTGACGGGTGCAGGCAAGGCCTTCTCTGGCGGCGCTGACATCAAAGAATTTGGCTCACCCAAGGCCATCCAAGAACCGCATTTGCTCACCCTCATCAGCGCCCTTGAAAACGCCAGCAAGCCTGTGGTCGCCGCTATCCATACCGTGGCCATGGGCGGCGGTTTGGAGTTAGCACTGGGTTGCCATTACCGCGTGGCCGCACCTGGCACCGATGTGGCCTTGCCCGAAGTCAAACTCGGCCTGATCCCAGGTGCGGGTGGTACGCAACGCTTGCCACGTGTCTTGGGTGTGGAACCTGCGCTGAACATGATCGTCAGCGGCGAGCCCATCAAAAGTGAGATGCTGGCCATGTTGCCTGGCCAAAAACTGTTTGACCAATGGCCACCAGCGCCGCCA
>RFMX01000179.1 GCA_009927495.1 Betaproteobacteria bacterium | reverse complement strand
GTGCGTATCGCCTTTGACGGCGACGCGGTGCTGTTCAGCGACGAGGCCGAGCGGGTGTTCCAGTCGCAAGGCTTGAACGCTTTTCAGCAGCATGAAAAGGACAAAGCTTGGCAACCCTTGTCTGCTGGGCCATTCAAGCCACTCTTGGCAGCTTTGCACCGTTTGCAAACCGAGGGAACGCCACACATGGGCATTCGCACCGCGCTGGTGACCGCCCGCAGTGCGCCTGCGCATGAACGCGCCATTCGCACCTTGATGCAATGGAATATTCAGGTGGATGAAGCCATGTTTTTGGGCGGCTTGGCCAAGGGCGAGTTCTTACGCGAATTTGAGCCTGATTTTTTCTTTGACGACCAAACCGGCCACATCGAATCCGCAGCGCGACACGTACCCGCTGGACATGTGGCCAGCGGCGTGCAAAATACGCACCCTGTAATGAAAAAGACTAAATGAGCCTGTTCACCCCAGCGCGCTTGTTATTGCGCAAAATTCGCATCCATTTACGCCATGTTGGGCAGTTGTCCCTGCCTATTTCCGCTCTGAAGAACGCTGGAAAGCCAGGTTTTTGCTGCTGGCCTGCATTGGCCTGAATTTGGGCATGGTCTATGTGTTGGTCTTGCTCAACGACTGGAACCGTGTTTTTTACGATGCCTTGCAAAACCGCGATGCCGATGTGTTTTGGCAGCAGCTGCAAATGTTTGGCATCTTGGCCACGGCTTTCATCGTGGTGGCGGTCTACCGTTTTTACCTGACCCAGTTGCTTGAAATTCGCTGGCGTGCTTGGATGACGCGTGACTTTATCCGCCGTTGGAGCACACAAAACATTTTTTACCAGCTTGAGTTGAGCCAATTTGCCACGCTTGGCGAAAACAGCTCACGTGCTGACAACCCCGACCAACGCATCCAAGAAGATATTCAACTCTTCACTTCCGACACCGTGGGCCTGAGCCTGGGTTTGCTCGACGCCTTGGTCACCTTGGGAAGCTTTGTCGGCATTTTGTGGATGCTTTCAGGCAGCTTTGATTTTCATTACCAAGACTATGTCTTCACCATCCCTGGTTTCATGGTGTGGATGGCCTTGATTTACGCTTTGAGCGGCAGCTTGATCGGCCATTTTTTGGGCCGCTCGATGTCTCCGCTGAACTATGCCCAGCAACGCCTGGAAGCCAATTTCCGCCATCACCTGATGCGTATTCGCGAGTACAGCGAAGCCATCGCTTTAGACAAGGGGGCTGACTTTGAACGAGCCTCTTTGCAAAAGCGTTTTACCAGTGTGGTGGAGAATTTTTTACAACTTCTCAAGGTACAAAAGCGCTTTACATGGTTCAGCTCGGCCTATGGCCAAGCGGCGGTGGTGTTTCCCATGCTGGTCGCGGCTCCGCGTTATTTCAGCGGCGCCATACAGCTGGGCGAGTTGATGCAAATCTCATCCGCCTTTGGCCAGGTTCAAGAGTCGCTCAGTTGGTTGGTGAGCAACTACCCGCGTTTGGCCTCATGGACCGCTACCACCCAGCGTTTGCATGGGTTTTTAGAGCAAATGGAGACCATCAGGGCCATCTCTTACGCGGTGGTGCAAGCGCCTACCGATGGACGCGAAGCGCCCACGTCTTTGAAAACAGCGGCACTGACCATCAACTTGCCTGACCGCACGGTTTTGCTTGACGATGTGGTGCTCGAGGTACGCCCCGGCGACTCTGTGCTGATTCGCGGCCCGTCTGGCAGCGGCAAATCCACCTTGCTGCGGGTGCTGGCCGGTATTTGGCCCTATGTGCGGGGTTGGGATGCGCAGCGTCAACCTTTGTCGCTCTACGAAGCGGTGGCTTTGCCTGCCGACTGCATGTTTGTGCCACAGCGCCCGTATTTCCCTGAGGGACGATTGCGCGACGCTTTGTGCTATCCAGGAGAAGTCGATTCCTACACGGACGTCGATTTGCAGCAGGCCCTGATGATGGCGGTGCTGCCGCAGTTCATCACACAGTTAGACAAGGTGGGGCAATGGAGCCAGCAACTCTCTGGTGGTGAAGCCCAACGTTTGGCGATGGCAAGGGTGTTTTTAAAGCAACCGCATTGGGTGTTTGCTGATGAAGCCACTAGCGCTTTAGACGAAGCCACTGAAAAAGTGATTTATGAACGCTTGTTGGCCATGGTCAAGTCCAAGGGCGGCGCTTTGGTCTCGGTAGCGCATCGACCCAGTGTGGCGGCTTACCACCAGCGCTTATGGCAGTTGGTGAATGCCTCTGAGGGCAGCACTAAGAGCTATGTGATGCAGGTCAGCCACTGACCCTATTCATCGTTGCGCCAACCAATTTTGGCGAGAGGGTTTGCCATGGCGCGGAGAAGGCAGGTCAATTTTAAGTTGTGAATAGGTCGTCACAATTTGGCAA
>RFMX01000066.1 GCA_009927495.1 Betaproteobacteria bacterium | reverse complement strand
TCAACCGCATTTCCGCTGCCCGCGCATGGGCTTGCAAGCCCTCGCCGTGGGCCAGCACCGAAGCGATGTGCCCCAAGGTCTGCGCACCTTGCTCGCTCACCTCGATCAGGCTGGAGCGCTTTTGGAAGTCGTACACGCCCAGCGGCGAGCTGAAACCGTGCGGTGCCGGATGTCGGCAGCACATGGTTGGGACCGGCGCAGTAGTCGCCCAAGCTCTCGCTGGTGAACGCACCCAAAAAGATAGCGCCTGCGTGTTTGAGCAGTGGCTCCCATTGGTGGGGCTTGTCGCTGGAGACTTCCAAGTGTTCGGGGGCGATGCGGTTGCTGATGTCGCAGGCCTCTTGCATGCTGCGGGTGTGGATGAGCGCACCACGGCCATTGAGCGAGGCCAAGATGATGTCTTTGCGCGGCATCTCGGGCAGTAACTTATCGATGGAGGCTTGCACCGCGTCGATGTAGGCTGCGTCGGGGCACAACAAAATGCTTTGCGCCAGTTCGTCATGCTCGGCTTGGCTGAACAAATCCATGGCCACCCAATCGGGCGGCGTTGAGCCATCGGCCAAGACCAAAATCTCTGAGGGGCCAGCGATCATGTCGATGCCGACCGTGCCAAACACGCGGCGCTTGGCCGCTGCCACATAGGCGTTGCCAGGACCCGTGATTTTGTCGACCGCGGGCACCGTGGCCGTGCCATAGGCCAAAGCCGCCACCGCTTGTGCGCCGCCAATGGTGAAGGCACGGGTGACACCAGCCACATAAGCGGCAGCCAGTACCAAGGGGTTTTTCTCGCCCTGCGGCGTGGGCACCACCATGATGATCTCGCCCACACCCGCCACATGGGCGGGAATGGCGTTCATGAGCACGCTGGAGGGATAAGCCGCTTTGCCACCTGGCACGTAAATGCCCACGCGGTCGAGTGGCGTGACTTTTTGGCCGAGCAAAGTACCGTCAGCATCGCGGTAGGTCCAACTCTCGCCGCTGGCCTTCTTTTGCGCTTCGTGGTAACTGCGCACCCGAGCGGCAGCGTCTTGCAGGGCTTGTTGCTGCAC
>RFMX01000325.1 GCA_009927495.1 Betaproteobacteria bacterium | reverse complement strand
GGCCGCGTACAAAGTGGTGGTTTTGCCGGAGCCCGTGGGACCCGTCACCAGCACAATGCCGTGCGGCTGCGTGATGAGTTGCTCAAAGCGTTGCAAGGTCGCGCCTTGCATACCCACCGAGGCCAACGTCAAGCGGCTTTGCGATTTGTCCAACAAACGAAGCACCGCACGTTCGCCGTGTGCGCCTGGCAAGGTAGAGACCCGCACATCGATGGCGCGTTGCCCCAAACGCAAAGAGATACGCCCGTCTTGCGGCAAGCGCTTCTCAGCAATGTCCAAGTCAGCCATGATCTTCAAGCGGGAAATCAAAGCAGCATGCAAAGCACGGTTCGGTTGCACCACTTCGCGCAAGGTGCCGTCGATACGAAAACGCACACTGGAGTGGCGCTCATAGGGCTCGATGTGGATGTCGCTGGCACCGTCCCGTGCCGCTTGCATCAGCAAGGCGTTCAACATGCGGATGATGGGGGCGTCGGCCGAGGCTTCCAGCAAGTCTTCTACGGCCGGCAGCTCTTGCATCATGCGGGCCAAATCGGCTTCGCCCTCGACTTCACTCATCACCATGGCCGCACTCGACTCGGCACCAGCGTAGCTGGCGCTGATGCGCTGAGCCAAGCTTTGCGCGTCGAGCTGCTGAAAGTGGTCTATCACGTGCATGCGCAAAACCTCACTCCAAGCGCCCGCTGGCGGCTCAGGCAGGTGCCACAGCGTCAGGGTTCGCCCATCGTCCTCCAGCAGCAGCTGGTGCGTGCGGGCGAAAGCGTAAGGCAGAGGGTGACGCATGGCGCTTCAAGGTTGTGAAGGTGTGACCGGCGCTGTGGGCATCCCTTCAGGGGCGGGCAAGGGAGGCAATGTCACATCACTGGGAACCGGTAGAACGCCAGTAGGCTCTTTGCTGGCTTCTTTTTGCAGGCCTTGCATGAATTGGTAGCGACCATTGGAGAGTACCTCGACGCTGTTATCGTCGCGAACCACCACTGGTCGCAAAAACACCATCAAATTGGTTTTGCTACGGCTGCGGGTCTCGTTACGAAACAGTGCGCCAAAAAACGGGATATCGCCTAAGCCTGGCACTTGTTGGCGACTGTCTTGGTAGTTGTCAGATAGCAAGCCGCCAAGCACCACGACCGTGCCGTCCTCGACCAAGATATTGGACTCAATGGAACGCTTGTTAGTGATCAAGCCATCGGTGAGTTTTTTCGAGGTATCCACACTGGAGACCTCTTGAAATATGGTGAGCTTGACCATGCCGGTGTCGCTGATTTGCGGCTTGACCTTCAGGGTCAGACCCACGTCTTTGCGCTCGACGGTTTGAAAGGGGTTGACCGCGCCGTTGCTGCTGTTGTTGTTGGTGTATTGCCCTGTGACAAACGGCACGTTTTGACCAACGACGATTTTGGCCTCTTCGTTGTCCAGCGTCAGCAAAGAGGGACGCGACAAAATATTGCTGCCCCCATTGGTTTGTAAAAAGTTTGCCAGCGAGGTCATGATGTATTTGCCGTTGACGTTGCGAGCGGTGGCCACATTCAGGCCTTGACCGGGGAGTACCTTGCCATCGGCGCCGTTGATCGATTGGTTCAGCAAATTGCTGGTTGCAAAGTTGGTACCCAAAATGCCCACGGTGCTGTTGGCGCCGCCCACCAAGTTTTGCCACTGAATACCAAACTGCGATTCTTTCGCCGAATCGACTTCCACAATCAGGCTCTCGACCATCACTTGGGCACGGCGTTGGTCCAGCGAATCAATGACAGCACGCAGCTGACGGTACTGCGGCTCGGGGGCTGTGATGATGAGCGAATTGGTGGCGGTATCGGCTTGGATTTGACCCCCTGTGGTGGGCATGTTCAAGCTTGCAGTGCCACCCGGTGTGGTGGCGGCAGTTGCGGAGACAGCCTGGGTTGCGGCGGGACTTACACCAGAACCAGCACCAGCACCGGTTCCTGCCATGGCTGCACGCAAGGTGTTGGCCAATTTGGTGGCATCTGCATTTTTCAAATACACCACATGGATATTGCCGCTGGCATGTTCGCTGCCAGGACGGTCGAGTTTCTCCACCAAACTGCGAATTTGCGCTTGTTTGGCAGGGTTGGCAGAGCGCACGATGATGGCATTGCTGCGGGTTTCGGCCAAGATGGTGGTTTTGTAGCCGGTGTCTGTCTGCCCTTGGGCCGCGGGTGCGGTGCCTGCCGTGCTGCTGTCGATCAAGCGCATCAGAAGTGCCGCCATGTCGTTGGCAACCGCGTGTTGCAGGGGGATGACTTCCACATCGGTGGCGTTGGCCACGTCCAGCGAGGCGATGATGCGTCCCAAGCGCTGCAAGTTGTCAGCATAGTCGGTGATGACCAAGGCGTTGGAGCCAGGCGTGACATTGATGGTGTTGTTGGGGCTGATCAGGGGACGCAAAACGCTCACCAAGTTATTGGCATTTTCATGTGTGAGCTTGAAAATTTGCGTCATCACTTGGGCGTTATTGGGCGCAGTACCCGCTGGCACCACCGCCACCAATCCGCCTTGCAACTTGGCTTCTGCTTCGGGCAGGATTTTGTATAACCCTTGCGTTTCAATCATCGCAAAGCCTTGCAAGCGCAGTACCGCCAAAAACTGGTTCCACGCCACATCAGGGGCGACGGGTTTGTCGGTGGACAAATTGATGGTACCTTTGACGCGAGGGTCTACCACCAAGCTTCGTTTGGTCAGCGATGCCAATGCCCGCGCCACCGAATCGATCTCGGCGTTGACAAAGTTCAGCGTGATGGGCGCAACCGTGCGGCTGCTTTGCGCCATCAGATGGGGCGTAGTCGCCAGCAAGGTACTAAGCGCCAGCCAGCTCAGCGCGTGTCGTTTGAATTTCAACATGGTCATCCCCATCGCAATACCGTCATGTTTCCCTGCCGTTGGCCCAGTACACCTAGCAAATTGGCCAGTGCCGCTTCGCTGCCAGTGTTTGCGTGGCCCTGTCCCTCAAAGCGTAAACCTTGGGTTCGCCACTCACCTTGTCCGCTCAAACGCAGTTCGCCGCTCAAGGTGCTGAGTTGAACACGTGCTGAGCTGCCGCCTTGTAAGTCCAAGGCATAGTCACCCAAGGGGCGCAAGGTCGATAAACGAGAAGCGACTGATTGCAGTTGCAGCTGCGCCTGACCTTGCAGTTGCCAAGCCCCCGACTGCCACTGCAGTCGCAAAGACTGTGTCTGTAATCGGGCTTGGCCTTCCAATCCCAAGGTGTTCCAAGGCGCCCCTAAACCGCCAGCCATGCCAGTGGCCACTGGCTGCGGCCATTGCCGAACTCCAGCGCCACGCCTGTCCATGTGGGGCGAAACCAGAGGCGCAGGGGCTCAGGTGTACAACACGGCAATGACAGTTCTAAGCGCAGACTGGCATCGGCCTGGGGTTGCAGCTGCCATGTCAAGCGTTGCGGCAAGGCCAAGGCATCTTGGCCACCCGAGCCGCTGGCCAATACCCATTGGGCGCTGCCGTGCCAAACCGTGCCTTGTGACTGGCGCAGTTGTAGCCGTTCTTGGCTCAATGCTTGCACAGCGCTTGCCAGCCAGCTGGCCGGCGCTTGCCACACCAAGCCCCCCAAAGCGCCGAGCAACAGACCCATGACAGACCACGTGTTTTGTTTCATGGCTTGCCCTCAGGCAGCGACCAAACCCATTGACCATCCCAGGCCTCGCCTTGGCGCTGCAAATGGGTTTCGAGTAACACTGCCTGCGCCTGACTGCGTGCTTGGGTCCAAGCCTGCGCCAATGCTTGGGGGCTGATGCCTTTGACGTCTACCGTCATGCGCTGGGCTTGGCGACTGCATTTCACTTTTTCACCTAAATTTGCGCACAGGCTTTGCAGCATGCTGGCTGATGCCTCGGTGCCCAGCGAGCTGCGGCTTTGCCATTGTTTGGCTTGTGTTTGCAAGGCCATCATGTCGGCGTGTTGCTGTGCCAAAACGCTGAGCTGCTTTTGGCTGTTTTGCCACACGTGTAAAGCTGGGGCAATGGCAACCAACCACAAAACTGCACCACCCAGCATCGCCAGGGCCCAGCGTATGCCGGTTTGTTCGCGTGGGCTGAGTTGCGAAAACTTCATCGCGCCCCCTTGGCTTGCAATACCGCTTGGCTGCCTTGAACCGTGAAGAGGTAGCGGCTGCTTTGCCCATGGGCTTGGCGTAAAGCGTCCAAGGCATCTGCCTTCAAACCACCCAAGCGCAATGTGCCACCGCGGTAGTCGATTTGGGTGGGTACTGCGCCTGCAGGCCAAGGTGTGGAGAGAACTTGCAGCATCACGTCCATATCAGCATCCTGGAGTTGCGCGCTGTTTTTTTGCAGAGCTTCCAGTTCGCGGCGCATTTGGATGGGGGCATCAATCACCACTTTCACCTGTGGGAAGGTACTGATCAACAGTGCATTCACGCTGTCGCGCTGGGCACTGATCTGCACTTGCACCTGCCACGCCCATAGGTTGAGTCCTAAAAGGTTAATCAGCAACAAGAATGCCAAGCCACGGCGAGTGGCTTGCCACGCAGGATCAAAGCGAACATTGCGCCACGCGGATTGGACCCAACGCCAACCGCGCAAACCACTGTGTTGTGCCCATTCGCCTTGCGCCAAGTTCCAGCCATTACCAGCTGCTTGCAGCCAGCGTTGCTGCGGCGTTTGCAGCAGCACCATGACATCGCTGAGCCGTTGAGCGGTATCAGCGACCGTGGGCTCACACCAGAGGGTTTTGTGGTGGATGGGTTCCCAGGCTACCAATGCTGTGGAGGCCTGGGGCAAACGCCACACACTGTCATGCCGACAAAGCAGTGCTTGAACCCTTGCTCCATCGTCTAGCAGGTACAGCTGAGCCTCGTCGGGCGCAAGCGAAGGACAGACCTCTGGTACCAATCGTTGGATGCGCAGGCCCGCTGCCAACAACGGCGCAATAGCCTGTCGTAACCAGTCTTTGGCGCAAACGGCCACCACGGCAGTCCCCCCTTGTCGCAACTGGGAAGTGGCTTGGGGGGACAACACCCAATGCAGCTCGCTGAGGTCTTGCAAACAGCTGTCTTCTAACAAACTTCCCAGCACGGTGTGAAGCCGTCCGGCCACCCCAGGGGGCAAGGTCACCGAATGCCAAGCCAAAACCTGCCAAGGCACAACAGCCACCACTTCGCCGCCCAAGCGAGGCAAATCTTTAGCCAAGGATTGACCACTGCGGGCGATGTTGCGCCCATCGATGCTGCTGACATAGTCAAACACCGAGGTGGTTTGGGGTTGGAGGTGAACAATCAACATGGAGGAGGGATTGTAGAGAGGCAACCCGGCTCGGAACGCAAACCACGTTGTTCGCGCCAAAGTGTTTGGGTGTCCGTGCCATCGCGCTGAAGCAGGGATTTTTGAAGCTGATAGACCTGACCTTGTCGCAACTGCCCAGTCACCTCAAAAAACCGTGTGTTCACCGAATGTTGGGTGTCATTGACGTTCTGCACGGCATTGCCAATGCGATTGCGTACATCCTCTAAATTATCAAAAGGTTTGCTGGCACGTTCTTGTACCCATTGTCTGGCTTGACCTAGCTCCAAACCTGGCACGCTGGCATACAGCACCTCGGCGCTTGCGGTGTTGAGGTTCACTTGGGTGCGCCCCGGTAGCACCGTCACATGCGGCGCCAAGCGAGCCAAGCTTTCAGTGCTCAAGCCCAACCAACGCAATTGCTCAAAGCGTTGCGGTGTCAAGGGAGCGTTGGCAACATAAGGTGTTTTTGTTGATGACAGTAAGACCGCCGTCCATTGCTTCAACTCGACCTCGGGTAAACCCAAGGCGCTGTACAAGCGGGCAAAGGCTAGCAGGCTACGTTCGTTCAGTTGATTGCCGTCGATGAGGTTGCTTACATTCAGGCGCGACTGCATGTCGGTAATACGTCCTGATAAAAATACCTGCTGAGTCAAGCTATCACTGTCGTTAACAGCCCCATTGCTGGACGCCGCCAAAAACGCAGACAGGCGGGCTTCGCGCAATGGCACCGCCCACGGCTCCGCCAGATGGTCAATGCTGCCCGCGCGGCCATCTTCACGCAACACCACCAAGGCCCAGTCTTGGGCCCCGCGCAACAACCAAGCGGTTTGTTGGGCATTGCGTTCGGCGGTTTCCACGGACAAAGTGCGCCACTGCTGCCAAAGCGCAGCGCTGCCAACGCGGCCACCAGCGCCACGCTGAGCATGGCCATGAGCAAGGCGGCCCCTGAGTGTGGATAGGTGTATGGGCGTGATTTCATGGGCGTTTGGGGTTGAAGGCAGGACGAACCCAGTCCAGCGTCAGCTTGTCTTTGGCGTTCAGTTGTAAAGCAGTTGGACCGCATCTGGACTTTTCAGCAGCTTGTCTGCCGTGCCAGCCCCTGAGCTGCTTAAAGGGTTGGTCCAAGCGTTTTCACGAAAGTAAAACAACTGCCAACCGCTCAAGGGCATGAGTTTGACTTCTTGTTGCAGCAGCTCGGTGCTGGGGTTTTGTCCCCAAAGGTCGGCCATCAACCAGGCTTGCTCCAGCTCTGTACGATTTTCGATGGGCGCAGACTGCCAGCGCCGCCAAAACCCCTCACGCAGGGTCCACGCCACCACTTGCATGCCAGCATCGCCACCATCGGCCATGGGGTTGGTGCTGCGACGCAGGATGCGCAACACGCTACCGTTCCACATCAGGCTGTTGTCGCCCAGCATGCCTGGCAGAGCCATTTGCGCGTTCAAGTCTGCCCGCCATTGGCCCAAACTCACCTGCACCAAAGACACTTGGTCGGTACGAGATTGCGTCGCTTCGCGGGTGCGCAACAAGGTGTCCAAGCCGCGCCAGCTCATCAAGCCCAACAATGCCATCAGGCCCAGTGCCACCAGCACCTCGATCAAGGTAAAGCCCAGCTTGCGTCGCATCTCAGTAGCGCCCTAAAACCGTACTGACCCGCAGCAAGGGCGTGCTGAGATAAAACACTTGCGCATCCACCCGTCTGAACGACGGGTTGGGCGTGGTCTGCACCGTCAGCACCACATCCAGCTCCAGTTCGGCTTGTGGGCAGGTAACACGGCTTTCGCCCACATTCGGCAAACTGCTGCCCAGCCGCAGTCGGTACAAGGCGTTGTCAGCACATACTTGTGCAAGCAACACCTGCCATTGACGATCGGCATTGCGCGTCATGCTACCGGCAGCACGCAGGCCTGCCATCAGGCTGACGGCAACGATGGCCAAGGCCACCAAAACTTCGATCAAGGTAAAACCGCGTTTCATGGCAACACTTTGTAAGCCGCAGCGCCATCGGTGCCAATCGTGAGGTTGATACCACTGCCATGGCGCAAAGTGATTGTGGTGCGGGCTTGTATGGGTTCTGCATTGATCAGTACGTCCGTGGGGGTGGCTTGGGTACCTTGGTATTGCCAAACCATGGCATGCAATGCTTTGCCTGAAGAGGGCAGGGTATGCACTTCAAAGCCCTTGTCGTCAGCATGCCAGTGCAATGCGGTGTTGCTTGCACGCGCTTGAGCACGGCTGGCTTCAAGCACGGCAATCAAGCGCTCAGCCTCCATCTGTAAACGGGTTTGCGAGCTGTCGCGCAAGCTCAGGGTGATCGCCGTGCTGCCAATCGCAATGATCGCCAGCACCAGCAACAACTCCAACAGGGTAAAGCCTGCGCATTGGCGTCCCATGGGCAAAAGCCTATTTATTGCCAACTGCCGATATCGGCATTCTTGCCTTCGCCGCCGCTTTGTCTATCGGCGCCAAACGACAGCACATCAACCTCGCCCTTGATGCCGGGGTTGAGGTATTGGTAAGGGTGGCCCCAGGGGTCGTTAGGAAGTTTGTCAAGGTATGGCTTCCAGTTGATGGGCTCAGGTCCCGTGTTGGGCTTGGTCACCAAGGCACTCAGGCCCTGCTCGGCAGAGGGAAAACGTTGGTTGTCCAAACGAAAAAGCTTCAAAGCTTGCATCAGATTGCTGATGTCGGTGCGGGCTGCGGTGACTCGGGCGTCGTCGGCGCGGTTGAGCACATTAGGCACGATCAAAGCTGCCAGCACACCAATGATGACCAGCACCACCATAAGCTCAATCAAGGTAAATCCACGCAGGCGACGACGAAGGGATAGGGGGGACATGGCAAGAATTTCTTAAAAAGACAATAGAGCTGCATGATAATGCGCCGATGTTAAAAACCTTAGCTCCCAAGTTTTCCGACGTTAGCACCGCATGGGCACCTGCTTTGGTCACCACCGCGGTATGGACAGCTTTGGGTTTGTCCGCCGTGGCCTGGGGATTGGCGTTGTGGCCCAGTGACCGCCAACCTTTGGCTGTCAGTGTGGCAAGCCTTGAGGCCGCCCCTGTGCCACTGGTTCAGGCGGCTGACATTGCCAGGGTCTTGGGTACCCACAGCGCATCGCCATCGTCGTCGCCTGTGGCTGCCGCACCCACTGCTGTGCGCATGAGTTTGTTGGGTGTGGCCATGGCGGGCAAGGCCAATGCCATTGCTGTCATCAGCTTGGATGGGCAACCCGCCAAAGCATTTCATGTGGGCGCCTCTGTCAGCGCGGGCTTGGTATTACAAGCGGTCACCTCAAACCAAGCCCTGTTGGGTGAAGCCCTGAAATCACCCACCTTGAGCACCCTAGAGCTACCCAAGCGGCCCTGAGCCCCTTCGCAGCCTTTGTTTGGGCCAGCGAATAGCCGACCATCACTTGCCTACTGCTTTTGTCACTTTTCGTGGCATGTTTACTGCTTATCTTTTCATAGATCTTTCGCAGCGGCAAGACTTTGCCGCAGACCTTATCTATGCAAAGGTGTTTATGCAAATCAGGGCCGTCAACAGTGCATCCAACGTCAGAGTTATCGCCGCACCCACGCCCATGACCGTGGCGCAGGCCCAAGCAGCCTTGAAAAACAACCGTAATTTGACCATTGCCATTGCCGACACCACAGCCAATATCAAGGCCAATTTGGCTGCGCTGAGCACTGTGGCGCCGCAGATCAAATCCATCGTCTCAACCACCCCTGCACAAAACCTGACAGTATCGGCGGCAGAAGTCAAAAATTTCAGCGATGTGCTGACCAGAACGTCCACCAATAGTTTGGTCATCAGCGACACTTTTGACGCACTCAATGGCGGTTTGACTGCTTTGCGCAAACTCAATGACAACATCAAAACCATCGTCATTGCGCCCACCCCCGTTGGGACCCTGCAAAGAATTGATCCCTATGACAGCCAGTTGTGGGGCAAGTCCGTGAATGGACGGTTCGAAATTGCCACTAACCCCGATGCGGCTGACAGTTCCAAGGCGCTGGCAAACAACTACATGGCTATCAAGGCGCTGGAGGACAGGGGTTTGTTGGCCGGTATTGAGTCGATCAAAGGCGGCACCATCACGGCGAATGTGGACCAAAGCCAAAAATTAGCAGCAATTTTCCAAAAATACGGCACCGAGTTTTATCTGAATATCAAGGACACCAGCGCCAATATTTCCAAAGGCATTGAATTCATCGCTGCTAACAACAGCAAGTTAAATGGCATCACACAAATCGGCGATATCAAACCCTTGGAAATCACCCGCGCCCAAAACAAGCTGGCAGACAGGGTGTTGGCCAAAATGAAAAACGCCTATTGCCTGAATCTGTACAAATAAAAAACCCGCAGCCTTGTGGGCGGCGGGTTTCAAGGGGTTTGCTTAATCTAGAGCTGGCAGTTGCCAGCATTGATTAGAAGCTGTGGTGAACACC
>RFMX01000106.1 GCA_009927495.1 Betaproteobacteria bacterium | reverse complement strand
CTCATGCGGATGCGCTTCAGAGGCGTGGGCTGAGTGGGGGTAGACCTGCGCGGCAGGCACACCGGCATCCAGCGCTGCACGCACATCGCTTAAGTGGGTGGACAAAAACAAATTCGCGTTGAGCGGCTTCAAATACCGCCATGGTGGCTGGCCACGGGTGAAACTGCCGCGCTGTATGTCCAAACCATAGTGCTGTGCCGAGCGAAACACCCGCATGCCACTGACGGGGTCGTTGCGCGACAAGATCACCACCTCTACCCTTGAGGCATCCGCTTGGTTAAAGCTGAGCAGTTTTTTCACCAGCGAAAACGCCACGCCCGGTTTGGCAGGGGTCTCCAAGCGCTGCAACTGCAAGTCCATGTAGGCGCGGTCATCGCTTTGCTCGAATACCAAGTTTTCCTCCTCGAAGTCGAACAAGGCACGAGACGAAATCGCCACCACCAATTTGCCGTCCAAAGTGCTTGCCATAAGGTCTTTCAGGGTGCGAATTGGTTAAGCTCGATGATGGGCAGCATGACCGCCAACACAATCAGCATGACTACCAAGCCCATGGTCACAATCAGCAAGGGTTCAAGCAGGGTGGCCAGTTGCATGGCGCGACGCTGTACCTCTTCGCTCAAGTGCTCGGCGGCATGAGACAGCATTTGCGGCAGCTGTCCGGTTTGCTCACCCAAGCGGGCAAACATCGACAACACTCCAGGCAGGCGTTTGTTTTGCGACAAGGCACTGGCAAGCGGCGCACCTTCCCTCACGAGTTCAATCGCTTGCATGGCGTGCTCACGCAGCGACATGTTGGAAAGCGTCTGAGCAGCGGTTTGCAAAGCCTTCAAAATCGGCACACCCGCGCCCACCAACAGCGCCAGCGTGCTAGCAAAGCGTGCCGCGTTATAGCCCAGGCTTAAGCGCCCTAGCAAGGGCAGCTTGAGCCAAGCTTGGTCATACGCCAAGCGAAACGCGGTTTGACGCAGCAACACCCGCAGCACCACAAAGCCTGCGAGCAGCAGCACCAAGCCGGCCAGCCAAGTCGCTTGCACCACCTCGCTGATGAACAGCATGGCCACCGTCAGCGCGGGCAAGCTGCGCTGGGTGCTGGTGAAGACTTGCGCGACTTGTGGCACCACATAGGCCAACAAAAACAAAACGATCAGCAAGGCCACGCCACTGACGATGGCTGGGTAGAGTGAGGCAGCCAGCAGTTTATTTCGCATGGCATGAGCGCTCTCAAGGTCCACGGCCAGTTGCAAAAGCACTTGGCTTAAGCGACCGCTTTGCTCGCCAGCATCAATCACCGCCGTATAGAGGCTGTCAAATTCGCGGGGGTGTTGCGCAAGCGCTTGTGCCAGAGGTGCACCAGCGTTCACCTCGGCGCGTATCTGCGCAACCAAGTCGCGCTGCGCAGGGGTGGCGGCTTCTTCACTCAAAGCGCTCAATGCCCTTTCCAAAGGCAAGCCTGCACCCACCAAGCTGGCAAGTTGGCGGGTCCAGACCACCACATCGGTACGGCTGAAAGTTCGCGCTGACCACAGCACCACATCACCTTGCACGCGGGGTTTGTCTTGGGCTACCACTTCCACTTTCAAAGGGATCAGTGACTGCGCACGCAGCTGGGTGCGGGCTGCCCGCTCCGAGTCGGCCTCGACGACGCCACGCTCGGTCACGCCTAGTTCGGTGAGGGCTTCAAAGGTGTAGGCGGGCATCGCTGATCAATCCCTGGTGACCCGCAACAGTTCTTGAGCCGAGGTGATTCCTTGGGCAACCAAGCGCTCGCCGTCTTCACGCATCAAAGTCATGCCTTGGCGTTTGGCCGCAGAAAGCAGTTCGGATTCTGCGGCACGGTTATGAATACGTTCGCGCAAAGCGTCGTCCACGCTCAGCAGCTCAAAAATACCGGTACGTCCTTGGTAGCCGGTATGACCGCAGGTCGCGCATCCGCTACCTTGGCAAGCGCTACAAATTTTGCGTACCAAGCGTTGGGCCAACACGCCCAGCAAGGATGAGCTGAGCAAAAACGGCTCCACGCCCATATCAGTCAAGCGTGTGACGGCGCTGATGGCGTCGTTGGTGTGCAAGGTGGCCAGCACTAAGTGACCGGTGAGCGAGGCTTGGATGGCAATTTGCGCGGTTTCTTTGTCGCGAATC
>RFMX01000261.1 GCA_009927495.1 Betaproteobacteria bacterium | reverse complement strand
CATCGAGTTTGAAGCGCAGCACATTGCTGGAGGCGTTTTTCAGCAAGCTGCTGGTGCTGTCCAAGGCCACCACCTTGCCGTTTTTCAGCATGGCGATGCGGTTGCACAAAGCCTCGGCTTCTTCCAAATAATGGGTGGTCAACAACACCGTGTGGCCCTCGCGGTTCAAACGCGCAATGAACTGCCACAGGGTTTGGCGCAACTCCACATCCACGCCAGCAGTGGGTTCGTCCAACACGATGACCGGGGGTTTGTGGACCAAGGCTTGGGCCACCAACACGCGACGCTTCATGCCGCCTGAGAGTTGGCGCATATTGTGGTTGGCCTTGTCAGCCAAGCCCAAACAATCGAGTAATTCGTCAAGCCAAGCGTCGTTGCCAGTGATGCCGAAGTAACCCGACTGGAAACGCAGCGCTTCACGCACCGTGAAAAACGGGTCGAACACCAGTTCTTGCGGCACCACACCCAAGATGTTGCGCACCTGTGCAGACTGGGTTTGTACGTCCAAACCTTGTACTTTGATCTGGCCACTGCTGGGCTGCAACAAACCCGCCAAGATGCTGATAAGGGTAGTTTTACCTGCGCCGTTGGGGCCGAGCAGGCCGAAAAACTCGCCTTGCTCAATGTCAAAGCTCACGCCATCGAGGGCCTTGAAAGCGCCGCGAGCGCCAGTGAAGGTTTTATTGACGGACTGAAAGGAAATGGCTGTCATAAGTGAAGCCAACCATTCTAAGGCTTCGAAGGTCTAGGACTTTTAAGCTTGGAGTTCAAGCAAATCTTGTACGCCGTAGACGCGAGCCAAAGCCAGCGCTTTGGCGGGCAAGCCTGAGACTGTCAAGGCGTGTTGTTGCTGTGCGGCTTCACGCAGGCCTGTCAGCAACACGGCCAAAGCAGAAGAGTCAAATTGCTGCAAAACCGAAGCGTCAACGCGCAGCGAGGTTTGGGTTCGTGCCAAGCTGCCCAACTGCTGCGCCACCGTCGCCGCTTGGTCGTGGGTGAGTTGCGCTGGCAACTGAAAAACAGGGCCTATGTTCATTTACGGCTGTTCGATTTGTTGCGCTCGGCCAAAGTGGCAATCAGGCCGTCCACGCCTTTGGCATTGATTTCCTGAGAAAACTGGGTACGGTAGTTATCAACCAACCACACGCCCAATATATTGAAGTTGTAGATCAACCACCCGCCTGGGGCGTCGGGATTTTTCTCCAACCGGTAGTCCAAAGGAATGGGCTCGTTGCCGCCGCGAATTTCCGACCGTACCACCACCTCGTTGTCTTCTGCACTACCCTTGAAACCTTTGACCACGATAGTTTGGGTGTCTTTGGCTTGAGACAATGCACCGGCATAGCTACGTACCAACAGCATTTTGAATTCTTCTTGCAAGCGCTTTTGTTGCTCGGGCGTGGCTTTGCGCCAAGCCGGGCCGACAGCGGAGGCGGTCATGCGCTGAAAATTGACATTCGGCAGCACCCTGGTGTCCACCAAATTAGCCAGTTTTTGCATGTCGCCGGATTTAACGGCAGGGTCCTTGCGAACCACTTCCATTAATTCATTGGACAACTGCTGCATGAATGCGTCAGGGGCTTGCTGACTGGCGTGGGCGGGCAAGCCAATAGCCGCAACCGCTACCCAGAGCCAAGTGTTGATCACCCTGTGAAACCAAGGGGTGAGAATCGCTATTCTTTGATGAAACATATCTGCATCTTGAGAATCATTAGTCAAGGGACACATTATTGGTTATTTGGGCTGTTTTTGTTACCAAGGTCATTGTTTTTCTTCCAACTCGTCCACGTCCGAGGGCGGACCGCGGCGCACCTCGGCACGGCGTTTTTGCAAATAAGCATCGCGCACAAAGCTGTATTTGTCCAAAGCCACCTCGTTCAAACGGTCGTCCATGCCCAAAAACTGCGCTCTTTTATCTACCAAACGCAAAGCGATGCCTTGGTTTCGAGACGCCACAGGGTTGATTTGCGCCCAAGGGTCGCCGTGCCTGTCTACCAACAAGGCGGCAGTGTCACGGGCGGTGGAGGGCCCGAGCAGAGGAAGCACGACATAAGGACCCGCGGGCATGCCCCAGTAACCCAAGGTTTGGCCAAAGTCGGCGGTATGCCTTTGCAAGCCCATATGAGTGCCTATGTCGATCAAGCCATACAGACCAATGGTGGAGTTGACCACCACCCGAGCACCGGTTTCAACAGTCTCTTTGGGCTTGAGTTGTAAGCCGTTGTTCACCACCGACCACATATCGCGCAAATTGCCAAAGAAGTTTTTAACGGTGGTTTGCAGCAAATTGGGCGTGTAGTCTTGGTACGACTTGGCCACAGGTTTTAAAACAGCTTGGTCCACGCTTTCATTGAAGGCGTCGATTTTTCGGTTGGTGGCCTCAAACGGGTCCAAGGGGTTCCCGCCCGAAGTGCTTGCACAACCCACCAAGGCCAGCAGCAAAGCTGCCAGGCACAAGCGCAGGGTAGAAGTCAGGCGGAGCATGCTTATTTGCTTTCAGGGGCAGCGGGTTCGGCTGCTTTGTTATAGAGGAATTTGCTGATAAGGTTCTCTAACACCACAGCGGACTGGGTGTCTTGGACTTTGTCGCCTTCGGCCAGCACTTTTTCTTCAGCACCGGCCTCTATGCCGATGTACTGCTCACCGAGCAATCCGCTGGTGAGAATCTTCAAGGAGCTGTCTTTGGGAAACTGGTGCTGGGTTTCAATCGCCAACACCACCCGTGCTTGGTAGCTGCTGCCATCAAAGTTAATGTCTTTGACGCGGCCCACCACCACACCAGCGCTTTTGACCGCCGCTTGTTTTTTCAAGCCGCCAATATTGTCGAACATGGCGGAGACGGTATAGGTTTTTTGAAAGCTCAGGCTGAGTAAATTGGCCGACTGCAGCGCCAAAAACAACAGTGCTACTGTGCCAATCAGCACCAGCAAACCTACCCAAACATCGTTGCTCGATCGTTGCATTTTGGCAAGCCCTTTTAAATTGAAAACATCAAAGCCGTGAGAACAAAGTCTAAGGCCAACACGCTCAGAGAAGCCATCACCACGGTTCGGGTAGTGGCACGCGCCACACCCTCGGGGGTGGGCTGCGCCTCAAAACCTTGGCGCAAAGCCACAAAGCTGACCGTGATACCAAACACCAGGCTTTTGATGACACCATTGCCCACATCTTGCCAAACATCGACGCCGCTTTGCATCTGACCCCAAAACGAGCCACCATCCACGCCAATCATCACTACGCCTACGACCCAGCCGCCCAAAATACCCACAGCGCTGAAAACCGCCGCCAAGATGGGCATGACCAGCACACCGGCCCAAAAACGTGGCGCCAAATACGCCGAACAGGGTCGATGGCCATCATCTCCATGGCGCTGAGTTGCTCACCCGCTTTCATCAAACCAATCTCGGCCGTCAACGAGGTGCCTGCACGTCCGGCAAACAACAAGGCGCTGACCACAGGCCCCAGTTCACGCACCAAGCTGAGCGCCACCAACAAACCCAAAGCCGAGGCTGAACCATAGCGCTGCAAGGTGTAATAACCTTGCAAACCCAGCACAAAGCCGACAAACAAACCCGACACCGAAATGATGGCCAAGGAGTAATTGCCTAAAAAATGCATTTGGTCGCGTACCAAGCCAAAACGGCGCAAACAGTCAGGCGCAAAGGAAAGCAAGCGGACAAACAAGCGTGCAGCGTGCCCAATGTCAGCCAACCAACTGCGGGTGACCCAACCCATGTGGGCAATGCCTTTGACGATCATGGACGACCCCCAGAAGCTTGCACACCAAAGTCTTGACCCGCAGACGGGGCGGGGTAATGAAAACGCACCGGGCCGTCGGGGGCGGCACTGACAAATTGGTGGACCAAAGGGTCCCGGCTTTGGCGCACCTCATCAGGCGTACCTTGCGCGGCGATGCGGCCATTGGCTAACACGATCACTTGATCCGCAATCGCAAAGGTTTCGTCCAAATCGTGTGAAACAACAATGCTGGTCAAACCCAGCGCTTCATTCAACTGGCGAATCAAACGCGCTGCGGTACCTAAGGAGATGGGGTCCAAACCTGCAAAAGGTTCGTCGTACATCACCAACTCGGGGTCCAAAGCAATCGCACGGGCCAAAGCCACCCGCCGCGCCATGCCGCCCGATATCTCGCTGGGCAGCAAGTCACGTGCACCGCGCAAGCCCACGGCTTCAAGCTTCATCAAGACAATATCTCGCACCATGGCTTCGGGCAAATCTGTGTGTTCGCGCAAGGGAAAGGCCACGTTGTCGAACACGCTGATGTCGGTAAATAATGCGCCAAACTGAAACAACATACCCATGCGACGACGTGCGGCATACAGTTGGTCGTGGGAAAGTTGCGACACCTCTTGACCGTCAAACAACAAGCTTCCCGATTGGGCTTTGTATTGCCCCCCGATCAAGCGCAAAACCGTGGTTTTGCCGCCCCCCGAAGCCCCCATCAGCGCTGTGATTTTGCCGCGCGGTATCTCCAAAGTGACGCCTTCCAAAATAGGGCGTTCACCGTAACCAAAGTGCAGATCGCGCAAAACGACCAAAGAGGAGGAGGGAGAGGACATGAACCGCCTACTTTAACGCGGCAGCGCGCTCTCGCCCATCAGGTACTGGTCAATGGTGCGAGCGGCTTGCCGGCCTTCGCGGATGGCCCAGACCACCAACGACTGGCCACGGCGCATGTCGCCGGCCGCAAACACCTTGGGCACATTGGTGGTGTAGCCCCCCTCTTCGGTGTGGGCTTTGGCGTTGCCACGGTTGTCTTTGTCCACGCCAAAGGCGTCGAGCACGCTGGCGACAGGGTTGGTGAAGCCCATGGCCAAGAGCACCATATCGGCTTTGTGGATTTCTTCGGTGCCAGGCACTTCGGTGAGCTTGCCGTCTTTCATTTCAACGCGCACGGTTTTCAAACCAGTGAGTTGGCCTTTTTCGCCAATGAATTCTTTGGTGGAAATGGCGAACTCGCGCTTGAGCACGCCTTTCTCTGCGCTTTCGTCATGGCTGGAACTGGTGCGCATTTTCAGCGGCCAATACGGCCAGACCAAGGGCTTGTTTTCTTGCTCGGGAGGCATGGGCATGACTTCAAATTGCTCCACGCTGACCGCACCGTGGCGGGTGCTGGTGCCCACGCAGTCC
This sequence comes from Betaproteobacteria bacterium, assembly GCA_009927495.1. Taxonomy (GTDB): domain Bacteria; phylum Pseudomonadota; class Gammaproteobacteria; order Burkholderiales; family Burkholderiaceae_C; genus Limnohabitans. Next base: position 78 of record RFMX01000261.1, on the reverse strand, counting down.
GAACCGGTGTCGCCACCGCCAATCACGATGACGTGTTTGCCATCGGCGCGCAGTTGGTCCTTCAGTTTGTCGCCAGCC
>RFMX01000344.1 GCA_009927495.1 Betaproteobacteria bacterium | reverse complement strand
CGAACACGGTGACCGCATGACCGACACGCGCCAGTTGCTGCGCGCAGCCAAACCGCAGGCCGGCCCGACCACGGCCACTTTTTTGCCCGTCTTGACAGCGGGTGGCTGGGGCTTGACCCAGCCCTCGGCCCAACCACGGTCGATGATGGCGTGTTCAATCGACTTGATACCCACCGCGTCATCGTTCACATTCAAGGTGCAAGCTGCTTCGCAAGGTGCGGGACAGATGCGGCCGGTGAACTCGGGGAAGTTGTTGGTGCTGTGCAGCACGGTCAAGGCGTTTTGCCAATCGTTGCTGAACACCAGGTCGTTGAAGTCAGGGATGATGTTGTTGACCGGGCAGCCGCTGTTGCAAAACGGCGTGCCGCAGTCCATGCATCGCGCCGCTTGGTGTTTGGCCTGCTCGGGGCTCAAGCCGATGACAAACTCTTTGTAATGTTTCAAGCGCTCGGGCACGGGTTTGTAACCCTCTTCGATGCGCTCAAATTCCATGAAGCCAGTGATTTTTCCCATGATCGTGTCCTGTTCTCTCAGAATTCAAACGGGTGCGTACTTGCGCACATCAATTTCTACGCCGTTGCGAATGGATTGCTCGGCCACACCTAACAATTTCGCGCTGACTGACTCATCCACATAAGCCTCACCACAATTGGTGCAAACATGTGCCGGCACCTCTTTGAATGCCACCACAGCCCCACCACGCTCTAAAGTAAGCGTGGTGGTGGACAGCTGGGTGTCGCCATGCTTGCAAATGACACATTTCATGGTCTTTTCCTTAAAAAGTCAGGGGACCACAAAAGAGGGTCCGGCCGGTAAACCGTGATGATGACATTGACACCAACGTCAGTTGTCGCCACCAATACATGCAAAGCTTGCTGATCAACCATGGCATATAACACCCTGCTTGGGTAGGGTTTGTCGTCGGCATACTCAGCAACCACTTGCGGATTGTCCAATACGGCACGCACTGCCTGAGCACTGATACAGCGTTGAAACATGCGCTTGAGCGCATGGGACGAAAAAATCAACTCCATACATCAAGACTTGGCCGTGGCTTTTTTGGCCTTGGCAGGTTTCTCGGTGGCGGCAGCAGCCAACTCACCCAGGGCGCGTTTGTATTCGTTGGGGAAGACCTTGACGAACTTGGTGCGGGCTTGCGCCCAGTCGTCCAGCAAGGCACGGGCGCGTTTGGAGCCGGTCCAGCGGTGGTGGTCTTCGAGCAGCTTCTTGAGTTGCGCCTCGTCGCTTTGGCCGCGGTGCCAAGGGCTTGCGCTGTCTGCGGCTTGGGTTTTTCGTCCAGCACCTTGTCCATGCTGACCATGGCGGTGTTGCAGCGGGCGCTGAATTGGCCGTCTTCGTCGAACACATAGGCGATGCCGCCACTCATGCCAGCGGCAAAGTTGCGACCGGTGTTGCCCAACACCACCACGGTGCCGCCGGTCATGTATTCGCAGCCGTGGTCGCCAGTGCCTTCAACCACCGCGGTGGCACCTGACAAACGCACTGCGAAACGCTCACCAGCCACGCCGCTGAAAAACGCTTCGCCGCTGGTCGCGCCATACAACACGGTATTGCCGACGATGATGTTGTTGGTGGACTCGCCACGGAAATCGATGCTGGGACGCACCACCACGCGGCCACCCGACAAACCTTTGCCGGTGTAGTCGTTGGCGTCGCCAATCAAATACAAGGTGATGCCTTTGGCCAAGAACGCACCAAACGATTGACCGCCGGTGCCTTCCAATTGGATGCGCAGCGTGTCGTCGGGCAAACCTTCCGGGCGCACTTGCGTCAGCGCACCA
>RFMX01000192.1 GCA_009927495.1 Betaproteobacteria bacterium | reverse complement strand
GCGGCTGAAATACACCGCACGGCCGAGTTCAGCGGTTTTTTGCAGGGCTTCGCGGTTCATCCAGGCGAACATCAGCACGTCTTTGCTGCCCTGCTCTTGGGCGATGACCGGCACCAAACCTTGGGCGTCCCATTTGATAGCGTCTAACCAATTCATAGGGGGAGATGTTAAGGGGTATCAAATTTTGGGGGATATTTGATTCACAAATCTAGGTCAAGACTGTGTCCGCCGTTTTGACCTGACAAAACTCGCCATGCAAACTGGTCAAATGAACGCGGTGAATTTCCTCGGCCTTGATGACGTTTCCATCTAAGCCTTGCCGATCAAAGGTAGCGGTGGCGTCCGATACCAAGACAACATCAAATCCTAAGTTGCCTGCCATGCGCGTGGTGGTGGATACGCAATGATCGGTGGTCAAACCGCAAATCACCAATGCAGTGATACCTTGCGAGCGCAAATGCTGCTCAAGGTCAGTACCAATGAAAGCGCTGTTGACGTGCTTGGTAAAAACCACCTCACTCGCCAATGGCAAGGCTTCTTCCTTGAAATGGCTGCCTGTTTGATCGGGATGCAAAGGTGAGTTAGGCTCATGAGAGTGGTGCCTCACATGGATGACAGGGTGACCTTTTTCTCGCCAAGCCTCAAGCAAACGTTTTATCTGGCTTTCGGCTTGGGGGTTGTTGCGCGGCCCCCATCTAGGATGGTCAAAACCCTTTTGAACATCGATCAGGAGTAAGGCGGGGGGATGCTTGTTCATAGCCTCTCCATCCAATAGCCTGGGCGACGATTATGTGCGGCAACGACCAGCACCTCAATGCCTGAGTCCACTATCCGGTAAAGGATATTGAATGGAAAGCCAGGTACACGGTACTTGCGAATAGATGGTGGAAGCTCGATGCGATAGCGTTCAGGTGCTTCGCACACTGCTTGCATCGCTGCGTCGAAAGCCAACAGGTATCGAGCGCCAAGTCCGGCTTGGCAAGATTCATAGTAAGCCACATGCTCAAGGTGCTCATCTCGCGCAGCCTCAGAAAAAAAGTAGCTCACCTCAGCAAGGCATTGGCTTGAAGCCGCACTTCCTCAGCAGAGATGAGTTTGGACAAACCCTGATCAATTTGCAAGGCACGGTTCGCGGCCTCCTGCAACCATAGCGCTTCAATTTCAGTTTCGGTCAGCGCGTCCAGGCTGGACAGTAACTGCGCAGCCAGCTCCGCACGTTGCTGCACAGGCAGTGATAGCGCTTTGCTGGTGATGTTGGCTGTGTCCATGAACAAATCCTAGCATTTAGTTTGCCCTTACTCAAGAGTGCGGCCTTTAGGTAAGTATCTCAAGACGCCACACGCAGCTGCAAAGCTTCTTGCGCCAGCGCTTTTACCCTGTGCCTGCGCCGCAATGGCCAGTTGCTCATGCAACTCGGGAGAAATGCGAAGGTTGAATTTGCCCGAGAAATTTCTTTTGGGCTCAATGCCTTTTTCTTGGCACACATCCAAAAATACCTGAAACGACTTTTTGAACTCGGAGCGCAGCTCCTTGGGGTTCTTGCCGTAAAAATCTGCACCACCGTTGAGCCCGAGAATTTCCCCGCGAAACAGGTCAAGCTCTTCGTCGTATTCGATCTTGGCGTGAAAGCCGTCAACTGTCATCGTGTTCATGGTTCTACTCCGTGCTGCTCTAGCCATTTGCGAATGCTTGCGACTGCGCCTTTGTCGGTGTTGGGAGACCAGGCTACCAAATTGAAATCAAGTTTCGGCCATCCCTTAAAGGTCTTCCGGTTTAAGCCCCGTGTGTTTGGCCACCCTCGCCAACATTCGCGGCCCGATTTCTTCGCCATCGTGGAAAGCGAACGTGACGTCTATCCAACCGGGTCGTGTCAATGTTCGGTGAGAGCCAGTTTGACGCTTGATAGACCAACCCAGTTTCAGCAGTGTTGCGAGAACCAGTTTGGCCTTTTTAGAAGGCCATTGACTCATGCCGCTGCAGGGAGGGCAATGTGAATACTGGTTGGGTTGGCTTCACCCTGCTCAAGGCGCTCTGCGATGACGCGCAAAGCCAAGGTTTCAGCCTTGACAATGGCTTCGTTCTTGGTTGCGCCGTAGGTCAGTACGCCCGGCAGTTCAATGACTTCAGCCAGCCACCGACCATCGACTTCTTGCTCGCATTCAATCGTGTAGTTCATGGGCGTTGCTCCTTGGTTCTAAGTCTACATTGCAGATGAAATGTGCAGTGGGCGATTTTTCATAAATATTTCTGTATTTGCGGAAAATTCAGTACGGCGTCCCGTCCTTGTGCTGAAAAGTCCACTGGCCATCCAGCAACACGGCTTTGAGGTCGTCATCGGGGTAAATCCCTTCATCCCCAGGGCTTCGGTCCCCCACCTCCAAGTAGACAACGGTTTCTGATGTTTCGTTGACCAGCCGGTGTCCGTTGCCCGTGCCCGCCTTGAAGCCCGCACACATGCCGGGCGACAAGCGGGTGCGGCCCTCATCGGTGTGCAAGGTCGGGTGACCTTGCAGAACGTACACAAATTCGTCTTGCGTGGTGTGGGCATGGCGCAGAGATGAGACTGCGCACGGTGCGAGCTGGGTCAGGTTGACGCCGAAGTTGGTCAGCCCGAACAAGTCGCCCAATGGGCGCTTCTTGCGGCCCTCCATTTGGGAGGCGAAGGGTTGCGGGTAGTTGGAGGGTTTGACTCTCTTTGGAGCATTGCTTGCCAAAAGAGCCTTGGGTAGCACATCGCGTCCTGTGACCGAACGGAGCGAGGTCGACTGCGATGTTAGATGTCATTTAAGTCCCGCGAGATATACAAACTCTTGGACCACATGACGAATATCAACCAACAACGGATCAATATCCCCTCGATGCGCGTTGTACCTTCGGCTATGGGCGGACTTGTCCCCGAGGTCTTTTAACTTGGGCAATGCTTGCTTGCAGTTACGGCTTAGATTCCATGTCGTTTCTGCAATGCAAAGACCAACCAATTCACGAAGGTAGTAAAAGTCTCCTTGTGAGTTCTTGATTTTTTGTGCAAGCGAATGCTTTTCAAATGCCTCGATGATTAGTGTCTCTATCAATCGTCTAAGTAGCACCGCGCAGGCGTCATACCAGCCATTCTCGTAGCAGCCGTTGGCTTGATTGACGACTTTTTCAATGTACCCACGTGTGCCTCTAACAACTGAGTGAGGCACAACACACTGCGTTACTGCCAACAGTCCCTCGGCAGGCGGCCCAAGTTCGTGGCGTACCGCTACGCTAATTGCCTTGGCAGTCTCGAAAGTGTTCCGTGCCGTCGATGTCATTCCGCATCTCTGGGACCGTACAAGTGCTTCGCCATACTCTTGAAGATTTGATCGATTTGATCGCCCGATGCTTCGGGCGAAATATGAATCTGGATGTCAATATGAACTGACGGTGAGTGATTGGCCGGTGGGTTATGTTGGGCATGCGTCGCGGGTTGTGATAACACAGGTGTGTGAACCGGGCCAGAAGGCATGCTCAATACCGTTTGTTCGGCAAACTCTGCGCATTCACATAGCGCTTTAAACGTTCCGACTGTTTTTGTAATTACCTGCTTTCCTGCGGAGGAACTTGTGCTGAAAACGTGCTCAAGTTCGGTATTGGTTCTTTGCCAGGCATCCGAATAAACGGCGAACAATTCGGCATATCCAGTACGAATTGCCTCGCCTAGGACTTTTCGATGATGCGTTCCACGAAATTGGGCCCAAGAGGACGTTGGAACTCCGCTGGGGTCTGCTAACCCGACAGTCTTAAGAATTCCGAGAAGCGTTGTGTCGTTGCTCGAAGTAAAGCCTATTGTCTTCAAGCACTGAAGGCTAGCTTTCGCGGGAACACCGACTTGCCGAATTTTCTCCAACAACGGCTTTATTTTTCCCGGTACGGTGGTGTAGTTAAACTCTGCCATGATTTCCTTTTTAGCGGTTAAGAAACGGTGACGTACAAGACAGCAAACGTTTGAAATGAGAGACCAGCTAAGGCAATCCTCTCCATTAAAGTGTTAGGCCAATTGGAGCTACTCTTTGCGGCTGAAATAGAACCCTGTGATTGCACCAGTAAGAGTGCCTAGAAAAGCAAGGACTTCGGAGAAGTGATTCTGATGCCCGAGTACGACGGTGACGATAGCGGTTGCCATTACAAAGATAGCTAGCACAGGACCGGTGCGATGCGTAAGCCTAAAGGCGATTGGTTCAATGAACCCAGTGCCGTTACAGATTGAGCAAACTAGCCCATCTGCGGGATGAAATTTACGAAAGAGGCCTCGCCGTGCGCAATTAGCACACGACATATTGTTGGCAGCATTTCGGCAAGTGCCACACCCTGCGCAGTGGCCACACTTGTTAATCTCGACCGTGGATGGCATGACTGCTCTCCCTGTGACTGCATGGTCTAACGACCTGCATCCCACAAAACCCGAGGGATACATCCGGGCCGCATCGATACATCTTTTGGACGACACCCCTGCAGCCCTAGTGCGCCTTGTCTTTCAAGCGTGCTTGCTATGAATTCATCAAGGTATGGATTCAACATAGAAATTAGCGCTCCTTATTTACAGTCCACCCGCTTGTTCAATCAGATCTACTGGTCATTCATTTGTTTTAAATATAGCACCGAAAACCAAATAATTAATATTATTAAGCTCATATTTGTTTTTCGTCAGGGGATAAGTAACCCAGCAGTACACGCCACCAGTATGAAAAACGCATCTATATAAGAACGCTCTTTGTGCTCATAGGCCAAAGAACTTTAGCCCCGCCTCACAACCTCACAGGTATCCCGCGCTCCCGCATCCTCTGCTTGGCCTGCTGCACGGTGTATTCCCCATAGTGAAAAATGCTGGC
>RFMX01000207.1 GCA_009927495.1 Betaproteobacteria bacterium | reverse complement strand
ACCGGTTTGCGCTTTTCCATGAATGCGCTAAATGCTTCGATGGCTGCAGGCTCTTTGAGCATGCGGCCAAACACCTCGCCTTCTTGCTTGATGCGTTCCAACACCTGCGGCGTGATTCCCGCTTTCATCAAGCGTTTGGTTTCCATCAAGGAAGATAAAGGCTTGGCCGCCATTTTGCGGGCTTGTAGTTGGCATAAGCGTTGGTTTCTGGGTGGCAACACTCTGCTGACCAAGCCTATTTCCAAGGCGGTTCTGCCAAAAATGGCTCGCCCATCAACAAGGCTTCAGCGGCACGCTGGTAGCCCATGAGCTGTACCGCCAGCAGACTTGACCCTGCCTCTGGACACAAACCCAAGTTCACAAACGGCATGGAAAACGCAGCGTTATCGCCTGCATAAACCAAATCGCAATGGAGCAGCAGGGTAGTACCCACACCCACAGCCGGTCCACAAACAGAAGCGATCAACGGCTTTGTAAAAACTGCCATGCCGCGCAGAAAACGAAAAACCGGCGAGTCTTCACCGGCTGCAGGTTGCTGTAAAAAGTCGGCAATATCGTTGCCCGCACTGAAAATAGTTTCATGACCTTGGATCAGTACGACCTTGGTTTGTGCATCCGCTTCAGCAGACGCCAAGGCTTGGGCCAACTCTGCATACATGGCGGAGGTCAGCGAATTTTTTTTGTCAACGCGGTTGAGGGTCAACGTCAAAACGCCGCTTTCGAAATGCTGTAAGACTAAGTCCATATTAGTTTTGCTACTGTTTAAATTACTCAACACGATTCCAGAACTGGGTCCGGTAAAAAGGGCCAAGGTAGCCGCGCACTTGCAAGCGTTTTCCGCCTTCAATCGGTACCATTTTCACGGTGTACAGCTTGCCATTGGTAGGATCCAAAATTTTTCCACCACCCGCCCACAAATTCTCGGATTCTTTGCCTTCACGCTTTAAGCCGCGCAAAATCTCCATGCCAATGATGGGCTGCCCTTTGCGGTCATCCACACATTTGTCGCAATTGGGTTTGGCATTGGGGTCTTCTTTGAGTGCGCGTCCTACGACACCTACCAGCGCACCGTCTTTTTCAAAAATCTTTATCTCGCCTTTGGGTTGGTTGGTTTCATCGTCAATGGTGTGCCACACACCTACAGGTGTCATTTGGGCAAAAGCTGTCATGGCGGCCATGCTCAACAAAAAAGAAAAGATTTTTTTCATCGGTGTCTCCTTGGTGGGTAGGTATTTAAGCAAAACATCTTGGGTGTCCATCAACACGGCGCTTCCAGCGCGAGCAGTTTGCATCAAACTCGCAGTCTCTGGCAACAACTTTGCAAAGTAAAACCTGGCCGTTTGTAATTTGGCTTTGTAAAACGGGTCGCGGTTGCCATCAGCGATTTTTTGCAATGCCACTTTGGCCATACGCGCCCAGAAATAAGCGAACACCAAATGGCCTGTGACGCGCAAGTAATCAACCGCTGCAGCACCTACTTCATCTGCATTTGACATGGCTTTCATGCCAATTTCACCTGTGAATTGGGTCATTTGCTGGCCTAACTTGGTCAAAGGCTGGATGAACTCGGCCATGTCTTCGTTCTCGGTTTCATCCGCCACCAAAGTGGCAATGAGTTTGCCAAACTTCTTCAATGTCGCACCTTGGTTACCCAGC
>RFMX01000079.1 GCA_009927495.1 Betaproteobacteria bacterium | reverse complement strand
GCCAGCATTGGCGAAGAGCGCGACACCATCGAAGATGTGATCGAACCGTTTTTGATTCAGCAGGGTTTTTTGCAGCGCACACCGCGTGGACGCATCGCCACTTTGGCGGCGTATCGGCATTTGGGTGTGGCGGCACCCCAGCGCGAAAGCGGTTTGTTTGGCGAGTGATACTCAGGCGCTAGATTCATCCTTGGGCGCATCCAAATGCGCCTCGTCGGCCCAGCCCACAATTTGCAGGCCCTCAGGCGTCCATAGCAAGCGATTGATGGCGGTATTGCGCAAACCCCAAGTACGTGCTGCTTGTAAATCTTGACCGCTTGCCATACGGTAAAGAATATCTAACACGCCTCCATGCGTTACCCACAGTATTTGCTGGCCAGTATGGGGTGAAGCCATGTCATGAACCAAGGTGGCAATCCGGGCGTGCAGCATGACCAGGCTTTCGCCGCCCCCTTGTGGCGTCCAATCAGGGTGACGTACCCGCCACTGCTCTGCCTCTTGAGGCCATTGGGTTTGAATGTCTGCCCATGTATGGCCTTGAAAATCACCAAAGTGACGCTCACGAAGTTGGGGACGGGCTTGAATCGCTATCTGTTTTGTTGAGGCCACTGCCTGGGCAGTGTCAAAAGCGCGGCTTAAATCACTGGCGTAGATAGCATGGATGTCTTCATCAGCCAAGGCTTTTGCAAGTTGTTGTGCCTGCCACCGACCATGGTCGTTCAGGGGTATGTCAATTTGACCCTGTATGCGGGTATCCACATTCCAAGCGGTTTCCCCGTGGCGAATGGCCAAGATGCGCGTGATTTTCATGCGGGGGAGTTTAAGGGGCGATGTGAAACCCCCTTTTGTGGCTGATGGATAAGCAGAACCTGCCAAATAGTGCAAAATAGCACGGTCGTTCTATTTCAAGCAAATGCCTGTGACTTCACAACCCGCCATGACTGACATAACCGATTCCGAGGCCGGCCACGGCAGGGCCCGGTTAATGCAAAAGGGGCAGCAAACCAAAAGCGCGATTGTTGATGCGGCTTTGGGTCTGGCCACCCAAATCGGTATTGAAGGTCTCAGTATTGGCGCGGTTGCAGAAGTGATGCAGATGAGCAAATCAGGTGTTTTTGCGCACTTTGGTTCGCGTGAAGAGTTGCAAATCTCTGTGGTTCGCGAATACCACCATCGATTTGAATTGGAAGTGTTTTATCCTGCCATGCAAGAAGCGCGAGGACTGCCTCGTCTTCAAGCGCTATTTACCAACTGGATGAAGCGCACCTCAGCAGAGATTGATTCGGGTTGCTTGTACATCAGCGGCGCCGCAGAGTTTGACGACCGACCCGGACCCGTCAGCGATGCCTTGGCCAGCTCTGTCAAGACCTGGCTCAGCGCTTTGCATCGCTGTGTATTGAAAGCGCGAGAAGCTGGTCATTTGGCTGCGACCACGGACGCAGCCCAAATGTCATTTGAGCTTCACGGCTTGATATTGGCCTTGCATTACGAAGCCAGATTTCTCAAAACAGACAAAAGCCTAGACCGCGCTCAACGCGGCTTTGAACATATTTTGTTGCGCTACGGCGCATCCCTAACCTAAGGAAAATTTGACCATGCCCAGCTACACCCCGCCTTTGCGCGATATGCAATTTGTGATGAATGAAGTGTTAGATGTACCCGGTGTACTCAAGAGTTTGCCAACCCATGCGGAGCTGGACGCAGACACGATTACCGCCGTCTTGGAAGAAGGGGGCAAATTTGCCTCTGAAGTTTTGATGCCCTTGAACCAAGTAGGTGACAAGCAAGGTTGCCAGTTAGACAACAAAACCCATGAAGTCACCACACCCAAAGGTTTCAAAGAAGCTTTTGGACAATTTGCACAAGGCGGTTGGCCCGCGCTCAGTTGCGACCCAGCCTATGGTGGCCAAGGTTTGCCGATAGTGGTGAACCAGTGCTTTTTATGAAATGCTCAACAGTGCCAACCAAGCGTGGACCATGTACCCAGGACTGACCCACGGCGCTTATGAGTGCTTGCATGCGCATGGCACAGAAGAACAAAAGCAGATGTACCTGCCACGGCTTACCAATGGCGAGTGGACCGGCACCATGTGTTTGACAGAATCTCACTGTGGTACTGATTTAGGTTTGCTGCGCACCAAGGCCGAACCACAAGCCGATGGCAGTTACAAACTCACCGGCAACAAAATTTTCATCAGTGCGGGTGAGCACGACATGGTGAGCAATATTGTTCATTTGGTACTGGCACGTTTGCCTGATGCGCCCGTGGGCAGCAAAGGCATCAGTTTG
>RFMX01000081.1 GCA_009927495.1 Betaproteobacteria bacterium | reverse complement strand
GGGCCATGTATGTGGCGCCATGGATGAGCATTTGCGCACCATTGAAGTCGGCCTGACTGTCAAGATTTCCCATAGCCATGAGAAATTCCGAATCGATGGCCACAAGGCCAAAGTCACGCGCGCTTTGGAGGTGTTGCAAGCCCTGTACGAGCGGGCTGCCAAGCCGATACCCAAGGAACAGGTGCAGCTGATGCTCGCAGGCGATGAGCACATGCCACCCCACAGTGATGGCGCTTCGACACTCTCAACCCGGCGTAACGATGTCCAAGCACGCACGCCTACCCAAGCCCTGTATTTGGAAAATATCGCCCACCACGACATCACCTTTGGCATTGGCCCTGCAGGTACCGGTAAAACCTATTTGGCAGTTGCCAGCGCGGTGGACGCCCTGGAACGCAGCGCGGTGCAACGCATCATCTTGACACGCCCGGCTGTCGAAGCTGGCGAAAAACTGGGTTTTCTACCTGGCGACTTGGGACAAAAAGTCGACCCTTATTTGCGCCCTCTCTACGACGCGCTGTATGAGTTGATGGGTTTTGACAAGGTGCAAAAAGCGTTTGAGCGCAGTGCTTTGGAAATTGCTCCTTTGGCTTTCATGCGCGGTCGCACCTTGAACAATGCTTTCGTCATCTTGGATGAAGCACAAAACACCACACCAGAGCAAATGAAGATGTTCCTCACGCGTATTGGTTTTGGGGCTAAAGCCGTCATCACGGGCGATGTGAGTCAAATTGATTTACCCAAAGGAAGTCCCAGTGGTTTGGTAGACGCAGAACATGTGCTGCGAAGGGTGTCAGGTATTGCCATCACCCACTTCACAAGCAAGGATGTGGTGCGCCATCCCTTGGTGGCGCGTATCGTGGACGCCTACGACAAGCAGCGCAAAGCGGATTGAACATGGCGCTGGCAAAGCTTCAACTGTCCTTGCAATTTGGTGACATTCCCTATGCCGCAAGACATCGACAGGCCTTGCCCCGCCATTTCGTCATGCGCTGCATCCGCCATGCTTTGGATGCAGATGCTGAAATCACGGTGCGCATCGTCAACGCCGAAGAAGGTCGGGCCTTGAACAGCAGTTACCGAGGCAAAGAATACGCCACCAATGTGCTGACCTTTGATTACGCGCAGTTACCGGTGGTCATGGCAGACCTAGTGTTGTGTGCGCCTGTGGTAGCGCAAGAAGCCAAGGAACTTGGCAAAACCTTGGCAACGCACTATGCACACCTGTTGGTGCATGGCACGCTGCATGCCCAAGGCTGGGACCATGAAACATCCTTGAGAGACTCACACGCCATGGAGACGCGTGAGGTTGTCATCTTGGCCGGTTTGGGGCTGCGCAACCCTTACCGTTGAGATGCTTCCTCGTCCAACAAACGAACGCGAACCGTTTTGCCTTTGATACGTCCTTTGGATAAACGCTCTACCGCGGTATGGGCAATTGCCCTGTTCACCGCCACATAGGTGGAAAACTCGTTCACATTGATCTTGCCGATTTGATCGGCCGTGAACCCCGCCTCGCCCGTCATGGCACCCAGCACATCACCAGCACGGATTTTTTCTTTGCGCCCACCGACAATTTGCAAGGTACGCATCGGCGCTTGCAACTTGTCGCCTGCCACAGGTGTCAATGTTGACAGGGGTGCCCATTGGGACTCCTGACTCTGCAAGACCTCGATGCGCCCCACCGCACCCATCTCGTCCAAGCTGGCCAAGGTCAGCGCCAAACCTTGGGCATCGGCGCGGCCAGTGCGGCCAATGCGGTGGATATGCAGTTCGGCGTCGGGCGTGACATCCACATTGATCACCGCATTGAGTTGGCTGATGTCCAAGCCACGCGCAGCTACATCGGTGGCCACCAACACTGAACAGGAGCGGTTAGCAAACTGCACGAAGACCTGATCTCGCTCACGTTGTTCCAACTCACCATACAGTGCTAACGCATCAAAGCCTTGGGCTTGCAGCACCGCCAGCAGCTCGCGGCATTGCTGCTTGGTGTTGCAAAAGGCCAGCGTCGATTCGGGCCGGAAGTGGTTCAGTAACAAAGACACCGCATGCAGGCGCTCATCTTCGCGCACCTCATAAAACACTTGGCGGATTTTGTCCGCAGCATGAACCGTTTGCACTTTGATTGTTTGTGGGTCGCGCATGAACTGCGACGACAACTTGGCAATGCCTTCGGGGTAGGTGGCTGAGAACAACAGGGTTTGCCGCTTTGTTGGGCATTGGACGATGAGTTGCTTCATGTCGTCGTAAAAGCCCATGTCCAACATGCGGTCTGCTTCATCGAGCACCAAAGTTTTGACAGAGTCCAAACGCAAGTTGCCACGCGTCAAATGGTCCAAGATGCGCCCTGGCGTCCCCACCACCACGTGCGCCCCATGCTGCAGGCTTTGTTCTTGACCGCGCAAAGCCACACCGCCGCACAACGTCACCACCTTGATATTGGCCGTGGCACGTGCCAAGCGGCGAATTTCGGTGGTGACTTGATCGGCCAATTCGCGGGTGGGACACATCACCAAAGCTTGCACCGCATGAAAATTCGCCGTGAGTTTTTCCACCACAGGCAAGCCAAACGCAGCGGTTTTGCCACTGCCGGTGCCGGCCTGCGCAATCAGGTCTTGGCCGGCCAGCGCCAGCGGCAAACTGGCCGCTTGGATGGCGGTCATCTCGGTGTAGCCGAGTTGATCGAGGTTGGCGAGGGTGTCGGGGGAGAGGGGCAGTGCGCTGAAAGCTTGGGTCATGCGGGGATTATCAA
>RFMX01000319.1 GCA_009927495.1 Betaproteobacteria bacterium | reverse complement strand
TTTCAAATCTCGCACATCATCGAAATGCGCTTCTACATCATTCGGCAGTAATTGAATGGTGGCGCGCAGCCCAGGTACCGCACTCATCAGGGCTTGCTCCACACTGGTACGCAATGCAGCCGCTCTTCCAAGCGACCAACCGGAGGGCATATGCATATGCATATCGACAAAGCGGCGCTGCCCTGCTCGGCGTGTGGTGACATGGTCGAAACGAATGATATGAACTTCACCTCTTTGGTGCTCAAAACCATCTAACACTTCTTTGATTTGCACCAGCACTTCTGGCTCCACAGCTTCATCCATCAAACCTTGAGAAGAGCGCCAAATCAGATGAAAGCCTTCTTTCAAAATATTCAATGCCACAGCCATGGCGACCAAGGCATCTAGCCACAACCACCCTGTGATGTAAACCAAGCTCAAGCCCAACACAACCCCAGCCGATGTCCACACATCGGTGACCAAATGCTTAGCGTCGGCTTCCAAAGCAATGGAGCGATGCACCTTGGCTGCGCCAAACATCACCCAAGCCAGCAAAGCATTCAAGGCAGAACTGGCCACCGAAAGCGCCAAACCCCAACCTAAATCATCAACTGGCTGAGGGTCAAATATCCGGTGTGCCGATGCCCAAATAATGGCTGCGGCTGCCCCCATGATGAGAATGCCCTCAAAACCCGAAGAAAAATACTCGGCCTTGTGGTGGCCGTAAGGATGCTCCTCATCGGCAGGTTGTTCAGCCACCGTCACCATCAGCAAAGCAAAGATGGCGCTGGCCAAATTGACAAACGACTCCATGGCGTCCGACAACAGGCCCACTGAATCGGTGATGTACCAAGCCAAGGTTTTCATGACGATGGTGATGATGGCCACGACCACCGACGCCCACAGCAGCGTTTTAGGTTGGAGTCGAATGAGAAAATTCATACAAACGCTTTAAGCAAGGTTCACGCGCGCAAACTTGCGCTTGCCCACCTGCACCACATAAGTACCTGCCACCAGCTTCAAGCCTTTATCGCTGACCACGCTGCCATCAATGCGCACACCGCCGCCATCGATCAAACGGCTGGCCTCGCTGCTCGAAGGCGCCAAGCCCGCGCTTTTCAACAGCGCCGCAATGCCCAGCGGTGCGCCGCTGAGGTCCACCTCGGGAATCACATCAGGCACGCCGCCTTTGCTGCGATTCACAAAGTCTTGCTCGGCCGTATCGGCCAAGGCCGCACTGTGAAAACGGGTGGTGATTTCTTTGGCCAACATCACCTTGGCGTCGCGCGGGTTGCGCCCGTCCTCGACCTCGGCCTTCAAGGCGGCGATGGCTTCTAAGCTTTGAAAGCTCAGCAAGGTGTACCAGCGCCACATCAAGGTGTCGCTGATGGACAAGACCTTGGCAAACATGGTGTTGGCATCTTCGGCAATGCCGATGTAGTTGTTTTTGCTTTTGGACATTTTGTCCACGCCGTCCAAGCCTTCGAGCAAAGGCATGGTCAAAATGCATTGCGGCTCCTGCCCGTACTCTTGCTGCAAATGGCGCCCCATCAGCAGGTTGAATTTTTGGTCGGTGCCGCCCAACTCCAGGTCGCTTTTCAAAGCCACACTGTCATAGCCTTGCATCAGGGTACAAAAACTCATGCACGCTGATGGA
>RFMX01000290.1 GCA_009927495.1 Betaproteobacteria bacterium | reverse complement strand
GCGCTGACGCCCAAGTTGGTGCTCAGCTTCGATGAACGCTAAGCCTTAAACACCCAAGCGCAGGTTGTGGCAAATTTGTTTGACCGCTGTGCTTTGGTTCATGGTGTAGAAATGCAAACCAGGAACACCAGCGGTTATTAACTGATCGCACAAATCTGTTGTTACCTCTAAACCAAAGGCTTTGATCGAAGCGCTGTCGTCGCCGTAAGACTGCAAACGCAAGCGAATCCAGCGTGGGATTTCGGCACCGCACGCATCTGAAAAACGCATCAACTGGGTGGAACTGATGATGGGCATGATGCCTGCTACCACTGGGATATCAGCACCCTGTTGGTAGGCTTCATCGACAAAACGGAAATAGGCATCGCTGTTGTAAAAGTACTGTGTGATGGCCGAGCTTGCACCGGCCTTCACCTTGGTGACATAAGCCTTCACATCCGAATCGGGTGACTTGGCTTGGGGATGTACCTCGGGGTAACAACCCACCTCAATATGAAAGTGGTCGCCTGTTTCTGCGCGGATAAATGCCACCAATTCACTGGCGTAACGAAACTCGCCAAAGGTGCCGTGTCCACTGGGCAAGTCGCCACGCAAAGCCACCATGCGACGAATACCCGCCGCTTTGAACTGTGCCAACTGTGCCCGAACGCTGTCGCGCGTAGCACCAATGCAAGAAAAATGGGGTGCCGCGTCATGGCCTTCCGCCAAGATGGCTTGGACTTGTTGCAAGGTGCCGTCTTGCGTGGAGCCACCAGCACCATAGGTGACACTGAAGAAATCCGGTCTCAATGTGTACAACTCATGTCTAACCTTCTGCAGTTTGTCAGCGCCTTCGGTGGTTTTAGGTGGGAAAAATTCAAAACTGATGGGCGTTTGGGTGGTGTCGCTCATGCGGGCCTCCTGAGATGAATAAAAAATTCGTGGTTACCATCGCCGCCGGTGATAACACTGGGCAGCCAATGTGCCACCTGTAAGCCCGCATCTTGGGCTGCATTGCGCAAGCGTTCTTCAACTTGCCCGTACTTAGTGGGGTCTTGGACCAGTCCGCCTTTGCCTATGTCTGTGGCTTGCAATTCGAACTGCGGCTTGACCAACAACAACATCTGCCCTTGTTCTGACAGCAAGCTTGTCAATGCTGGCAGCACCAGCGTCAAAGAGATGAAACTCAGATCAGCCACGATCAAAGCAAAGCCCTGGGGCTGACCGCAGTGCGCCAAACTGAGCTCTCTTGCATTGCAATGCTCTATGCAAACCACACGCGGATCTGCACGCATACTTTGATGAAGTTGGCCGTAGCCAACATCCACACCCGTCACATGAGCAGCTCCTTGCTGTAACAAACAGTCGGTGAAGCCACCCGTTGATTGACCCACGTCGAGACAAGTCCAAGCATTGACTTGCAAGCCTGTGGCACGCAAAGCGCCTTCTAGCTTCAATCCCCCACGCGAGACATAGCGGGTCTCTGCATCGTCTTGCAGGAGCAACTCTGCGTCTTGGGGCAACACAGCGCCGTTCTTGTCAATGCGTTGCCAGGCTTGCTGACCAACTCGCCAATCCACCCCCACAACGATCAATCGCTGCGCTTGTGAACGGGAGTTGGCCAAACCGCGCTCGACCAGCAACTGGTCTGCGCGCGGCATATCAGTAGCGGTAGGTGTCGGCTTTGTAAGGGCCAGCTTTGCTCACGCCAATGTAAGCGGCTTGCTCGTCGGTGAGTTCGGTCAGCATGGCGCCGACTTTTTCGAGGTGCAAACGTGCCACTTTCTCGTCCAGGTGCTTGGGCAGCACGTAGACCTTGCCCGATTCGTATTCGCCCTGCTTGGTGAACAACTCGATCTGGGCGATCGTTTGGTTCGCGAAGCTGGCACTCATCACAAAGCTGGGGTGGCCGGTGGCACAACCCAAATTCACCAAACGGCCCTTGGCGAGCAAGGTGATTTTTTTGCCGTCAGGAAAGATAACGTGATCAACTTGGGGCTTGATCTCGTCCCACTTGCATTTCTCAAGCGCGACAACATCGATTTCGTTGTCGAAGTGACCGATATTGCAGACGATGGCTTCGTCTTTCATGGCGGCCATGTGCTCGTAACGGATCACGTTTTTGTTGCCGGTGGCAGACACAAAGATGTCGCACTTGTCTGCGGCATATTCCATGGTCACAATTTTGTAGCCTTCCATCGCCGCTTGCAAAGCGTTGATCGGGTCGATCTCGGTCACCCACACCTGGGCACTCAAAGCGCGCAGGGCTTGGGCAGAACCTTTGCCCACGTCGCCGTAACCGGCGACCACAGCCACTTTGCCAGCGATCATCACATCGGTGGCGCGTTTGATGGCGTCGACCAAAGATTCGCGGCAGCCGTACAGGTTGTCAAACTTGCTCTTGGTGACCGAGTCGTTGACGTTGATGGCGCGGAACATCAACGTGCCTTTGGCGGCCATTTCGTTCAAGCGCAACACGCCGGTGGTGGTTTCTTCGGTCACGCCGATGATGTGTGCACCTTTGCGGCTATACCAAGTGGGGTCTTTTGCCAACTTGGCTTTGATGGCGTTGAAGAGGCACACCTCTTCTTCGCTGCCAGGGTTGCTCAGCAAAGACGCGTCGGTTTCAGCGCGCTTGCCCAAGTGCATGAGCAAGGTGGCGTCGCCACCGTCGTCCAAAATCATGTTGGGGCCTTCGCCGTCGGTGCCCTTGGCGCCGAATTCGAAAATGCGGTGGGTGTAATCCCAGTAGTCTTCCAAGGTTTCGCCTTTGTAAGCGAACACCGGTGTGCCGTTAGCCACCAAAGCGGCAGCAGCATGGTCTTGGGTGGAGAAGATGTTGCAAGAGGCCCAACGCACTTGCGCGCCCAGAGCTTGCAGGGTTTCAACCAACACCGCGGTTTGGATGGTCATGTGCAGTGAACCGGTGATGCGCGCGCCCTTCAGGGGCTGGGCTTTGGCAAACTCTTGGCGAATCGCCATGAGGCCGGGCATTTCGGTTTCGGCGATTTTGATTTCTTTGCGACCCCAGTCGGCCAAGCTCATGTCGGCGACGTGGAAATCGGTGGTCTGTGTGGGTTTCAATGATGCATTCATGCGAGGCTCCTAAAAGGTTCAGGGCCACTGACGCAGAAAAACAAGCACTTGGGGGACCGAGGTGCTCACTCACGTTGTCAGTGGGTGAGCGCAGTTGGAAAAAGGTTCCGAGCCTCACATCTTCAGTTTTGAAGTTGTTGCAGCGCTCCTCGGTCTAAATATTCTAATTGTTTTGCCAAGGCCCTTAAAATAACCACTCAATAAAAGGTTCAATCAATATGAACAACCCTAACTACTGGTTTTATTTGTGGGTTCTTCGCAAATTACCGCCCAGCCTTCGCAGCTCGCAACATTTTTATTTTTTGCTCAAC
Organism: Betaproteobacteria bacterium; assembly: GCA_009927495.1. GTDB lineage: Bacteria > Pseudomonadota > Gammaproteobacteria > Burkholderiales > Burkholderiaceae_C > Limnohabitans. The sequence continues at coordinate 2,634 of RFMX01000290.1, read as the reverse complement.
TCCTTTGGGGCAGTGATATTTCTGATTCCCATTGGCCCAGTGATGTTTTGGTTGCAAAACCCTTATGCAGGTTGGTCTTGCTCGCTCAGTGCAGTGCTTTTGTCAGCCAATATCATCATGTGGCGCAAAGGTGTGTCTTTGGTATGGGTACATGCGATATACCAAACCACCTTGATGTTTTTGATTTACTACAACGCGGCCATGACCTATGGCGTGACTTCAACCATGTTGGTCTTCATGGGCGTGGTGCCCATGCTGCCGGTCTTCACCGTGGGTCGAAATTGGGCGATTTTTTGGGTACTGTTGAGTTTTGTCTTGCTGGCCTTTCTGCTAACTGCGCAACTGCAAGGTTATTTGCCCATGCGGCCGGGTCAAGAATGGTACGACTTGATGCAAAGCGCGGTGTGCATCGTGGTGTTGGAGTTCACGCAAATTATTTTGGTGTTTGTGTATGACTCGGCCAACTCGCAAAACTTAGCCGTTCTTAAACGCAAAAACCTGCGCTTAGAAAAACTGTCCTCTGCCTTACTCATTGCAGATTCGCATAAAGACAAATTCCTCGCCATGGTCAGCCATGACATGCGCACACCTTTGAATGCAGTCATTGGTTATCTTGGCTTGCTGCATGACAACAAGAAGCTCTCGGAAGAATTCAAAGACTTTGTCAACAGCGCCCAGCATGCTGCAGCGCATTTGCTGACAGTCATCAACGACCTGCTGGATTTTTCACAAATCCGTTTAGGTCAACTGACCTTGCATCCCCAAGTCATCAACCTGCCTTTGGTGGTCCGGCAAACGTTTCATACCTTGAGCAACCAAGCGCATGAGTCGCAACTCGATTACCAAATCGATATCAGCCCACAAGTGCCGACATGGGTTTTTCTTGATCAAAACCGCTTGTCTCAGATACTCATCAACCTCTTGGGCAACGCCATTAAATTCACTCCCAAAGGACATGTGCATATGCATGTGGGTGTGGCGATCTCCAACAACACCATGGAACTGGTTTGCCGCATTGAAGATACTGGCATTGGTATGTCGCTTAGCCAACAAGAGCGCATCTACCAACCCTTTACCCAAGTGCATGACACTGATACCTCTTTGCGTTTAAGTGAGCCCATGCGTGGCAACGGCTTGGGTTTGGCCATCACCCAAAGCTTGGTGAAAAGCCATCTGGGTCGTCTGCAGCTAGAAAGCCGACTCGGTAAAGGCTCTGTCTTTACGCTCTACCTTCCCATCACGGTCAGCGCGCAACCCGCCAACCCTGCACCCGCTTTCAATTTAGCTACCAGCCAAGACACGTCGCCCATTCATGTGCTGGTGGTTGATGACAACGATGTCAACCGCTTGGTTGTCTCCACCACCTTGATGCGCAGTTTTCCCAATGCCATCATTGAACAAGCTGCCAATGGGCAACAAGGTTTGGACAAAATGCGTTTAACTGTTTTCGATCTGGTGCTGATCGACTTGGTAATGCCCGACTTGGACGGCTCCGAAGTGGTGTCAATCGTTCGTCAGTCTTGCCCCGAGCCTTATCGCAGCGTGCCGGTGATTGCATTGACCGCCAATGTGGCCCAAGACGCTTTGGACCGCTGCAATGCCGCCGGTGTGAACGAAGTGTTGGCCAAACCTTTTGATCGCCAAACCCTGATCCGCGCAGTGCGCTATTACACGGTTGATAAAGACCTGCCCAAGGCTTGAGCCAGACACAACACGGCTATGATCATCACAATAGCTTAGAAGACTTATGACGACTGCTCTCGACGAAGTGCGCCGCCGGCGCACTTTTGCCATCATCTCCCACCCCGACGCGGGCAAAACCACCCTCACCGAAAAGCTGTTGCTGTTCTCGGGGGCGATCCAAATCGCCGGTTCGGTCAAAGCGCGCAAGGCCTCGCGCCACGCCACCTCGGACTGGATGGAAATTGAAAAGCAACGTGGCATTTCGGTGGCGTCATCTGTGATGCAAATGCTCTACCGCGAGCATGTGATCAACCTGCTAGACACACCTGGCCACAAAGACTTTTCAGAAGACACTTACCGCGTGCTCACCGCTGTGGACTCGGCCTGATGGTGATCGATGCGGCCAATGGTGTGGAAGCGCAAACCCGCCGCTTGATCGAGGTCTGCCGCCAACGCGACACGCCCATCATCACCTTCGTCAACAAAATGGACCGCGAGGTGCGCGACCCGCTCGACATCTTGGACGAGGTGGAGCGCGAACTGGGCATGCCTTGCGTGCCCATGACCTGGCCTGTGGGTCAAGGCAAATCCTTTGGTGGCATCGTCAACTTGCGTACGCAAGCGATGACGGTGTTCGAGTCGGGCAGCGAACGCTTGCCGCAAGATTTTGAAACCGTCCCATTGACCGAGCAAGCCAAGTTGGCCGAGCGTTTTGGTTTGGAATGGCAAACCGCCATGGACAGCATGGAACTGGCCACCGGCGCTTCACCCACGTTTGACCGCAAAGCATTTTTGGCGGGCCAACAAACCCCGGTGTTTTTCGGCTCCGGCGTGAACAACTTTGGTGTCATGGAAGTGCTGGATGCTTTGGTCGATTTGGCACCCTCACCTGGCCCACGTATGAGCCATTTGCTGGTCAACAAACAAGCGGTGGACAAAACCGTGCAGCCT
>RFMX01000171.1 GCA_009927495.1 Betaproteobacteria bacterium | reverse complement strand
ACCATTGATGGTGGACACCACGGCGGTCTTGCCACCCGCAGCAAACTTTTTCACATCGGCCACGATGGTCTGGTAATCGCTGTGGCCAAACGGGGTGTATTTTTCGTCGATGTCGCTGTCTTTGACGCCCTTGCTCTTCAAGTAAGCGCGCAAAATTTTGTTGGTGGTGCGGGGATACACATAGTCCGTGCCCAGCAACACCCAACGCTTGGCACCACCGCCGTCTTTGCTCATCAGGTAATCCACTGCGGGGATGGCTTGCTGGTTGGGGGCTGCACCGGTATAAAACACGTTTTTCGACAGCTCTTCGCCCTCATACTGCACGGGGTAGAACAACAAGCCATTGAGCTCTTCGACCACGGGCAACACCGACTTGCGGCTGACCGATGTCCAGCAACCAAAAATCACCGATACCTTGTCTTGGGTGAGCAATTGCTTGGTTTTTTCAGCAAACAAAGGCCAGTTGGATGCGGGGTCAACGATGACGGGCTCGAGTTTTTTACCCAGCACACCACCTTTGGCGTTGATCTCATCGATGGCCATCAACACGGTATCTTTCAACACGGTCTCGGAAATGGCCATGGTGCCAGACAAGCTGTGCAACACACCCACTTTGATGGTGTCTGCAGCGTGTGCAATAGAAAGTGTCAGAGATCCGCTGACCAAGGCTGCAGCAGCGGCCAGGGTTTTGAGATGGTTGCGACGATTAAGCATGAGAGGAACTCCAAGTCGTTCGAGGTTGAAAAAGAAACGCGCCTTGTGGGCTACGCCTTCAGTCTTTGCAAGGCTTATGCCAACCGTCATTGCAGGGCATAAACCCAAAGTTTTGACTGGTTAACACAAGTTTGGGGATAAATTTGCACCAAATAAACTCTGCATATGCATACAAAGCACCAATTCGATGCAATTTTTTGGTGCATCAAGGTTTCGACGCAAGGCACGGCACTTGCATCACAATCAAAGTATTCACTCTGCTTTACATGACAGGCCACCATGGAACTCACGCCCCGAGAAAAAGACAAGCTGTTGATCTTCACCGCCGCTTTGTTGGCTGAGCGCCGCAAAGCACGCGGCTTGAAACTCAACTACCCAGAAGCGGTCGCTTTCATCAGTGCGGCTGTCATGGAAGGTGCGCGGGATGGCAAAACCGTGGCTCAACTCATGAGCGAAGGTCGCAACATCCTGACCCGCGCCGACGTGATAGACGGCATTGCCGAGATGATTCCAGATATCCAAGTCGAGGCCACTTTTCCTGACGGCACCAAGCTGGTGACCGTTCACCAACCTATTGTTTGATGACTTTGATAAAGGAAACAGCCATGTTCACTTCACTTCTATTTCGAGCCCTGATCTTGTTTGTTGGCGGGCTGGCCACCAGCTCGGTGTGGGCTCACACGAATACAGCCATGGTGGATCATCAACGCGCTTTTTTCAGTGGCTTGTTGCACCCCTGGACAGGCATTGATCACCTGCTGGTGATGTTCGCTGTGGGTATCTGGGCACGCTTTCAAGCGAATCGCATCGGGCTTGCACCTTTGGTCTTTGTCATGGCCATGGCCATTGGTTTTCAAGCCAGTCGGTGGTCAGCGTACACACCAGATTCGGAATTCATGATTGCCATGTCGGTATTGGTCATGGGTTTGCTGTTGTCTAAAACCACTTCCACCTCGATGCTGTTGATCTGGCCCCTGCTGTTGATATTTGGCATGGCGCATGGCATGGCGCATGGTCTTGAGGCAGGTGAAGGGCCCCAGTTTGCTTTCATGCTGGGCATGTTGTTGTCAACCAGCGTCCTGCACCTTGCAGGCATGGTGATGGGGCAGATGTTGATTGGCGTCAATCATTTGAAACTGTTGCGACGGATGAGCGGTTGGAGCATGGCCTTGTTTGGCGTGAGCTTGCTGGCTCCCTTCTGGTGGATGGCTGCAGCATGACACCAGGAGAACTCTTCACAGATGCAGGTCACCATGCTTTGAATGAGGGTCGCCGTACCCACACCTTGGTGGTGAAAAACAGCGGCGACCGCCCGATTCAAGTGGGCTCGCATTACCACTTTGCCGAAACCAACACAGGTTTGTTGTTCGACCGCGCCGCTGCTCGCGGCATGCGTTTGAACATTGCTTCGGGCACCGCAGTGCGCTTTGAGCCCGGTCAAGAGCGCACCGTGGAATTGGTGGACTACGCGGGTTCGCGTGAGGTCTATGGCTTTCGCGGCGAAGTGCAAGGCGCATTGAAAGGGGACGCGTGATGGCTCAAATAGAAAAACGCGCTTACGCCGAAATGTTTGGCCCCACCGTGGGCGACCGCCTGCGCTTGGCCGACACCGACTTGTTCATTGAGGTTGAGCAAGACTACACCCTGCGAGCAGGCAGTTATGGCGAAGAAGTGAAATTTGGCGGCGGCAAAACCATTCGCGACGGCATGGCGCAAAGCCAACGCACCCGCAACGGCCCTTGGGCAGCGGTGCACAAGGTGGTGGCGCCATGGACTGTGTGTTGACCAATGCGCTCATCATCGACCACTGGGGCATTGTGAAAGCCGACATCGGCATCAAGCATTCACGCATCGCGGCGATTGGCAAAGCGGGCAACCCCGACACCCAACCCGGTGTGGACATCGTCATTGGCCCTGGCACTGAAATCATTTCTTGCGAAGGCATGATCGTCACTGCCGGTGCCATCGATACGCACATTCACTTCATCGCACCCCAGCAAATCGAAGAGGCCTTGGCCAGCGGTGTGACCACCATGCTGGGCGGCGGCACGGGGCCAGCGACGGGCACCTTTGCCACCACCTGCACCCCAGGGCCTTGGTACATCGAGCGCATGCTGCAAGCAGCGGATGCCTTCCCCGTGAACCTGGGCTTTTTGGGCAAAGGCAATGCGGCCTTGCCCGATTCGCTGCACGAGCAAATCAACGCCGGGCCATTGGTTTGAAA
>RFMX01000283.1 GCA_009927495.1 Betaproteobacteria bacterium | reverse complement strand
GACAGTGGGCAGGTGTTTTTTGGCAGCACCATTGACTTGTTGCGCCACAACGAGCCTGAAATTGCGCAGTTAGGCATTGGCCGTAAATTTCAAAAGCCCACCGTATTTGAGCATTTAACCGTATGGGAAAACTTAGAGCTTGCGTTGGCAACTGCAAAGCATGTGGCAGCTTCCATGCTGTTTCGTTTAAGTGGTGCCCAACAAGACCGTTTGTGCGAAGTGTTGGAAACCATTCGTTTAACCGAGGACATCACACGCATGGCGGGACTGCTGAGCCATGGTCAAAAACAATGGCTAGAGATCGGCATGTTGCTGATGCAAGACCCCAAGTTGCTGCTGTTGGATGAACCGGTGGCGGGCATGACCGACCAAGAAACCGAACGTACCGCCGAACTTTTTTTGTCGCTCAAAGGTAAACACTCTTTGATGGTGGTTGAACACGACATGGGGTTTATTCGGCAAATAGCTGACATCGTGACCGTGCTTTGCGATGGCAGTGTGTTGGCCCAAGGCAGCTTTGAGCAAGTCCAAGCCGATGAGCGTGTGATTGATGTGTATCTAGGACGCTAAGCGATGCTGCAAGTACAAAACATTCACCAATACTATGGCGGCTCACACATTTTGCGTAATGTCAGCTTGCAAACCCACGCTGGTCAGGTGACCGTGCTGCTGGGGCGAAATGGTGTGGGCAAAACCACCTTGCTCAAAGCCTTGATGGGCTTGGTGCCACTGCGCGAGGGCTCCATCACGTTTGACGGTCAATTGATCACCAAGGCAACCCCCTACGAACGTGCCAAAGCTGGCATTGGCTATGTACCCCAAGGTCGTGAAATTTTCAATCGTTTGACGGTGGAAGACAATTTGCGCATGGGCTTGGCTACGCAAAAAGCCGGCACACCTATACCCGCTGAATTGTTTGACATGTTCCCTGTCCTGGATCAAATGCGGCATCGCCGAGGCGGTGATTTGTCGGGTGGTCAGCAACAGCAGTTGGCCATTGCACGTGCATTGGCTGGCTCCCCCAAATTATTGGTGCTGGACGAACCGACAGAGGGTATACAGCCAAGCATCATCAAAGACATTGGCCGTGTGATTCAACAACTGGCCAAGCGAGGCGAAATGGCTATTTTGTTGTGCGAACAGTACTACGATTTTGCTGAGGAACTCGCCGACCATTATTTGGTGATGGAGCGTGGCGAGGTTATTGCACAAGGCCCAGGCAGTGAAATGCCGTCAAAGGGAATTCGTCAGCTGGTTTCCATTTGAATTTTCACACGCACAGGCACCACCGAAAAACTGGGACAGTTGTAGCGCTGAATATCTTCTGCGTGCAGAGGGTAGGAATTGCAGTTGGAGAAACGTCGCCAAGTTGAATCGTAAATACCGCATTGAAACTTGTCTTCTCCCATTGGCTCTAGAAAAAAACACTTTTTCTCCAAGCAGCAATTGCCACATTGAACGCAAGAGCCTTGAATTTGAACGGGAATGTTTTTGTTCTGTAAAAAAACATCTTCTAAAAAATGCCGCACAGGACCTTGCGATATCGCATCCAAGTGGATGCGCATTTTCTTCACACTGTTACCGTACTCAAGAATGAACTTCTTGTTCCAAAACATCAAGGACATGAGCAAAGGGGAGACAGGTATCAACAGGGATATGACAAACACGATGAGTTTTGAAACCAGCTTTGAAAAGTTTTTCACTTAAGCCCCATGCAGTTTGCATAAAACGTGACTGTGGCTGGCCAGTCTGAAAAGATGCCACGAATGCCCACATCCTTGTTCAGAACATGAAGTGCTTCAAGAATGTCACCTTCATGGTGGATACCAGCAGTGACCGATTGGTAATACCAGCCTCCTTTGTCCAAAGCCATGACCCCCGATCTCTCAAGCGACCAAGTGATGATGTCAAGCTCGGCTTTTTTGACATTTTTGGCGTAGGCAGATGGCACAAGTTTTCCATCTTCTAAAGTCAACAAAGCAAAAATAGGGGGCGCCACAATCTTGACGCCTTTTCTTTTGTAGTCATTGAGCTTCTCTAGCGAGGGCAAGTCTTTCACGGTATCTGCTGCGTCAAGGAAAACCGCTTGCTTGGCAAACTTTGGCTCGTTTTGAATCCAATACAAAATATCCTGCTCATTGAACGACTGCGCGAACACTTGGCTGGGTTTCACGCCTGCCTGTTTGTATTCATCGATCATCTTTTGAGCGTATTGCTGTTGAGTGAAGCCCTCAAAAGGCATGGTGACCGAGGCTTCTTTCAATTCAGGCGTCATCTTCACGCCCAGCCGTTTGAACAGCGCAATGCTTTCCTTGTGGCTCATCAGCGTGCCACTGGTGGGTCCTGAATACAGGTCTGTTCGCCAAGCAGGTGTGCCAGCCACAAATTCTTGTGCTGTGAGGGCCTTGGGGTTGAAGCCATCCATCTTTGCGCGCAGCGATTTGAATTCGACCAAGGTGATGTCGCTGGCCCTGCACTCCGCAGTTGCGGGTGTATTGGTACTTAGGTCAAAGGGGGTAAAGGGCTTGGTGCATTTGGCGGCCAATGGAGTGAGCAAAATATTGGTCGTGGTGTGCAAATCATTTTGTGCATGTCTGCATACCAGTTCTTTGTCCTTGGTGAATGTGACATCGCATTCAATGACGCCTGCGCCCATGCGAGCGGCCGCCTCATAGGACTCGACGGTGTGCTCAGGGAACATCAAGGCTGCACCTCGGTGGCCAATGGAAAAATTCGATTTCTTGAACGGCCCGTTGGTGCAACTTTGCAGCTTTCGCTTCAAGGGCGAATCGTTCATTTGGGACACCAAAAAAAAAGGTCGGGGCCCCAGTTGAATATTCTGAATAGGGGATATTGTGTTCAGCAATGGCGCCGAAGGTGGCAAATAAAAAAGAACTCAGTACAAATTTTGCAAAGTGCTTGAACATAAGTGTGCAAGTGATGGGAGATGTGTGTCATCTTAAAAATGCCGCATGAAAATTTGATGACAGCTTGTGGCTCATTGGCAAACATACTGGGTGAATAAATGTCCCGGGCTGACAGAGGTCACAACCACCTTAAAGCCGCCACGCTCCTCGGTGCTGACAAGCACGCCGTAGTCGGGTAAATGTTGTTGCTTGGCCAACTCAGCAGCAATCTTCCAAACATTCAACAAGTTGGCACTGCTTGCTGTTGCCATACTTTTGAACTCGGCTCGCGCCTGTGGCTTTAAGCGAACCAAGTGAACATGTAGTTGATTTTGGGACCGAAAGTTCTGCGGGTTGACCACCAAGGCGATGGAATCTGAATCCATTCGTTGCGTAGCCATATCCCATGCGTACTGCCATATTCCCTCTGGACGCAAAGGGTCTTCAACCCCGGTGATGACTTGCAAAGGCATCACCAGACCGTGTACAAAAGACGCTGGGCAACCGCACATCTTGATGTCTCGGATGGCGACATATTCCGTGTTGATCGACCAAACTTCCGTGGTTTTTCTGCAGGAAGTCTCAGCTGAGCAGGCCACCTCTGCAATGGGCGCTCGACATCGTGCGCAATAGTTCTCTAGCTTGGGGTCAACACAATGCTGAACGATGTCTAGCAGTATGTCGCTGTTTGGCATGGCATAAAGGCCACCCCACGGAAATAGAAGAAGACAAGCAAGGAACAGTCGATGAATTGTCATCAAGCGAACATATTTCTGCATCATGATGTTTGTATGGAATCGAACACAATTGTTTTGGGTCAGCGGATAGGACAGTTTAAACAACATCTCTCTGAGCTGGGATTTATCTCACCTGTTTTGGCTGAACTAGAGCCACTTCGTAATGTGCCCGAATTCACAAACCGTCAAGAGGTTTTAGGGTTGGTTTTGGAAGGCGACTTGGCTCTCAAGTCCCAAGGCGAAACCACCAACTATTTCATGGGTGAATTGTTTTTCATTGATAAGGTGACACGCTTTGAGTTGCAAGCAGGTCCTGCTGGCGTGAAGTACTTGTTTGCTTTCAAATAGTTGGCTTACATCGCCCATATGCGAGGTGCGACCGCAGGGCGTTGCCACAACTCAGAGCGCCATAACAGCCAAATACGGCGCAGCAAATCCATGGCTTGCTCCACTTGTGCAGACAGCACCCGCACAAGCACCAAGCTAGGGTCGGGTGAGCTTACCCCTGCTTGCAACACCAAAGCATGTTGTTCACACAGCTTGCGGGCAAGCGCGATGACCTGTTGTAACTGCTCGTCTGACATGGCTGAGCCCTGAGCAAACACCAAGGTGCCTTGGCAGCTGTGGCCATTCAAGCCCAAGGGGCTGTAAATCAAACGGTGGTCGTTCGCATCAATCAACCCACGCTCAAGCCACACACCTTCAATTTCCAAGTGTTGCTGATATTGACCATTGGTAAATGCTTGGTTGGCGTGTGGCAAACCCAAGGCGCTGACATCCCAGGCCATGAGTTGACTGTCAGCAGCCAAATTGAATGTCACTTGGTTGCTCGCATAGCAACCGCTGTAGGCCAATGCTTCAAGCGGCAACCATTCCAGACGAGCGCCAGGGCCTAAAGTGGCGTGTATGCGTTGCGAGGCGGTTAAACCATCGGAATGGTAAAAACGCGTGGCCCCAGGTGTGGTAAGAAGCGCATGGCATGGTCATTCAAGTGGAGCTTGATGTCCAGGCTGTCACCACCCACCAAGCCACTGGGCGGGTGTACCAAGATGTTGTGACATACCTTATGCCCCTCGGGGTAAAGGCTCTTCAAGATGCGAAGAGGACCATGGTGAACGTGGCGAGCCACACAATGACCATCTTCAACGCTGTAATCGATGCTGAGTTTGGCTTGCCAGCCCATGGCTTTATTCAAAAAGCTTGAATCCTACCGCGGACACAAAGCCCACCAAGGTAGAAAAGCCAGCCATATTGGGTGTCGACAAATGTGCAGCTTCTGGCAGCATCGCCGAGCCAATCATGGTCAACATCGCCCCTGCAGCAATTCCTTCCACCACAATCATGGCTGAGTGGGGAATGGATTCGCCAACATAAGCGCCGAATGCTGCACCCACCGCGCAAATCACGGTCAGTACAGACCACAGAAAAATGATTTTGCTGGTGGAAAAACCTTGGCTTTTCATGTTCACGCTGGCAGACAAGGCTTCAGGAAAGTTAGACAAAAACAGCGCACCCACCAAGGTCAGGGGCATGACATCCCAAAACCCCAAGGTCATGCCAGTAGCTGATTTGGCCGCCACGATGGACAACATCACCGTGCCGATCACAAAACTCTCTGGAATCACATCCAGTAAATTACCTAACCAAATGGCCATGCCTGCGTTGTTATGTTCTTCCTTCATCTGGTTCAGGTCGCTTGCCGTCGGAACTTCGCTGCCACCACTGCGAATAGCATCAATCGCCAAATTGGCCCAAGCTTGTTTGGCCACAGCCGCTTGGTCGATATGGCGTTTGTTTTCTAAAATGCGTTGCGCAGCCAGTTCACGAACAGAATCGGCAAACTCGGGGTGGTACGAGAAAAAACCTCGTACTGCGATTTATGCAGCACCAGCAGTTCGGCTGGGCCATGCTCTGCGACAGCGGTAGTGCTGTGCGCTTGGTGTGCCAAAAAAGAAACTTCGCCCAACAAGTCACCGCGTTCAACCGTATGGCTGCTGCCATCAGAATGCGTCAAGGTGATCGATCCCGAACGCACAATGTACAACTCAGAGGACGCATCACCCGCAGAAAACAAGGTTTCTTGTTGCACCAAAAACTTTGGGTGCAACTGCTTGACCAAGTCATGCATCATTTCAGCTGACATGCTGCTGAAAAAAGATGAATTGCCAATGGATTGCATCAAGTCAGCCTGACGTTTGGATTTATTACGCGCATGCTGGGCAATGACGTAAGCGCCTTTGCGCAAATAACCACCATGCGCACTCAGTAACTGGTCTAGGGTGATAAATATCAAGCCACCACCCACCATGGCAACCAGCAGAGTGACGAAGTGATGAATTTCCTCGGCGCGGTCTGCAACGTTTGCCTGTGCCAAAGCCTCCACAGTGGGCGACACCAGTTCTAGCGCCAAAGCGGATATCAAAGCCCCAGCACCAAAGCCGCACATGGCACCAACGGTGGAGTTCGACATTGGCGTGGTGATGCCAACAATGGCGCCCAGCACCATAGAACCTGCTGCAATCGCACCCAAAATGGCTGCCCAAATTACCAAGGTGGTTCCCATGTCTTGCATCTTCGTCTCCGGTTGTGGATATACCGAGCAGTCTTAGGCGGGTAAATCCTTTTCAGCACGAACTTGTGCTGCGATCGCTTCTACTTGCTCGTCTGACATGCCGTATTTGGCTTGCATATTCTTGAGTTTGATGGCTTCTTCTTCGGTGACGACACCATCGGCCAACACCTCGCGGATTTCCATTTCGTACAAAGCCTCCCGGCGAGCCACTTGGGTGGTGTAGGCGGTTGACACCACACCGGTCAAGATGGCTGCCAAGGCGATGGCCAAAATTTGCGTGATGATGACAAGCACCACACCAGGGAAAGTGACAGGGTCCACATTGCCCCAGCCAGAAATGATGGTCAAGATAAACCAATGCATAGCCGCAGGGATTGAGGGAAATACTTCTGGTTGGTCATGGCCCTCAATGATGTAAATCAGGGAGGAGAACAACAAACCACTGATGAACAACAAAAACAGCGCAGAAGAAAAAGAATCTTTCTCCGACTTGATGGCTTCCAGCATATCGTCCATCGCGCTGTTGTAACGTGACAGCTTGAAGATACGCAGCAAACGGAACATCCGCAAAACACGCAAATCGGTACCCGGCATCAACAGTTGCAGGTAAAAGGGCACGGTGCTGAAGAAGTCCACCAAGCCAAAGAAGCTGAACATGTATTCCTTGCGTCCCTTCCAAGCACTGTCACCGGGCTCGGTGTATTTTTCGCTGTAAGACCAGACCCGCAGAATGTATTCAAGGGTGAACACCCCGACACTGAAGAGGTCGAAGGCATGAAAATACCCGCCGGCAGCCTCGTGAATGTCGGGGACTGATTCCAAAATGATGGCCAAGACATTCAAGACCACCAACAGCGCAATAAAGATTTCACAAAACCGGCTGGCAGGTTCTGTGACATCACCTTCAAGAATGTTGAAGACACGGCGTTTGGTGCGCCGTAAGGCGGACATCTCAAGCGTGCTGCTCATGATTTTTTCCCAGCTTGGGCCTGTTCCATCATGGTCTGCACTTCTTTATCACTAAGGCGAAACTGCAGTTGCAAGCGTTTGAGGGCGTCCTTTTCAGCCTCAGACACAACGCCATCTGCCAGTACTTGCCGCAATTGCGCTTGGTAGGCTGATTTTTTCCGTGAAAGTTGGTTGGCAAATGCAGACGCCACGATACCGGTCATGATGGCCGCCATACACACCCCCAGGAAACCTGTCAGAAGGGCAATCACTTCTCCCCCTTTGGTCACGGGTTCCACATTGCCAAAGCCAGAGGTGATGGTGACGATAGACCAATAGATGGAATGCGGAATCGTTCCAAAATGTTCAGGTTGTGCATGTCCTTCGGCAAAGTGCATCAGCGAAGCCGACACGATGGTGGCGATGGTGAGCAAAAAAGCTGCTGAGCCAAACGCACGTCTCTCTGAGTACACCGCAGAGAACAAGTCTTGCAGGGCTGAGTTGTATTTGGAGAGTTTCAGGATACGCAGCAAACGCAAGACCCGCAATATGCGCAAGTCCAGCAATGGGAAGAACACATGCAAGTAATACGGCATGGTGGCAAAGAAGTCCACCAAACCAAATGGGCTGAAGATGTATTCGCGCCTACCTTTCCATGCATCGCCTGCGTATTTGGCGCCCAGTGACCACACCCGCATCAGGTACTCAGTCGTGAAAAACATCACGCTCCAAAACTCAAGCTCATGAAAAAAATCTTTGTACTGCGCATGAACTTCAGGCACTGAGTCCAAAATCACCGCTGAACAATTCACTAAAACAACCGCAGAGATCAACCACTCGGCATACCGCGAGAGGGCTTGGGTGGGAGACCCTTCCAGAATCTCCATCAAAGTTGTTTTTTGTTGTTCGAACATGTCGCAATACTAAAAATGGGAAAGGGGGCGAGCAAGCTCCCCACACATAACCGTCAAACTTAAGCGGTCGAAGGAGCTTGCTCTAAAAATATCAACTGCGGGATCGCAGTTGTTGCCACAAGGCCAGTTCCTTGGCGGTCAGGCTGTCAGAAGCTTTGGCTGCTTCTTCAAACTTCGCCCCATCCGTCATCAGTGCCAACTGGTTGATTTGAGAGACCAGCATTTTGAAATGCTCAACCGCATGCGCTGGTTTTTCGGCAATCACATGCAATGGCAGAACTGATTTGTTTTGCGCATTGACACGTTCGTGATGAACATGTTCCAGCAAAGCATTGAGTTCTTCGATGGTGATGTGCAGTCGTTTGGCTTCTGTGCGCAACATCTCTATCTCAGAGTCATCCAAATGACCATCTTTCATCATGTTGCGCAAATTGGTTTTCAGCAATTCACGCTCTTTGTGCAATTGATCGCCAAAAGCCGAAGCCAGCAAAGCCGCAGGGATGGCAAAGATACCGATACCCAGCAAAGCCATCACCACCGTCATGAAGCGCCCAACCGGGGTAATCGGTGAAATATCACCGTAACCTACGGAAGCCAAAGTGATCACCGCCCAATAGACCGAGTTGGGGATGTTGTCAAACTTCTCTGGCTGCGCTTCATGCTCGAACACATAGCCCAAGCTGGCAGTCATGATCACCATCAAAATCATGATGAAGGCGGATGCGCTGATGACGGGCCATTCACGTGCAATCACGGTGGTCAAGATTTTGGTGGAGTCGTTGTAGCGTGTGAGCTTGAGCAAACGCGCCAAACGGAAGGTTCGCAAGAAGCGCAAGTCAAGCACCGTTCCCAACAAAACCTCCAAGAAGAAGGGCAGGATGGCCAGCAAGTCAATGACGGTGGCTGGGTTACGGGCTTGTTTAAACCGACCTAAGAAACCGTGTCTGAACCTGGGTTCTTCCACGCAAGCATAGATACGCATCAAATACTCGATGGTGAAGATACCTACCGCTACCGTGTCCAGAATCACGAACTCTAAATTGATGAGGTAGCTGACGCTTTGGATGGATTCCAACACCACGGCCAACACGGAAATGATGACCCAAATACCAATGAAGGTGTCAAAAATAGTTTGCAATTTGCCACCATAGGCGCTTTCAAACACCATGGCATGGATTTTTTGACGGAAGGTACGTCCACGGTTGAGCTCTTTGAATTCCTTGATCGCGGGAATCACTATGCGGAACAACTTGAGGATTCGCAACAGTCGCAAGAACCGCAAGGCTCGCAAGTCAATCGGGATGAAGGCTTGCAGGAAAAACGGTGCCACCGCTAAAAAGTCGATGATGGCAAAGGGGCTAAACACATAGGCTACCCGTGGTGTGTTTTTCTTTTGGAATTCTTCATCCTCAGGCGCCAAATAAAAGCGCAAGGCGTATTCCAATACAAATACAGCGACAGAAAAAATATCGAAGTAGTGAAAGAGCTGCTTATAGGGGTCGTACAGGGCTGGCACATGCTCCAGCACCAGCGCAAACAGGTTGACCACAATCAAAATGCCGATCCAACGCTCCAGTGTCGCTTGGAAGTTGCCAGGGATGTTGGGGTTCAATGTCCAGTCATAGAGCCATTTTCGAAAGGGCTGGTCTGTGGAGATGGGTGGACCTGACTCTTCAAGCCCTAGCAGTGCCTTGGCGTCGAGGGACTCAATGTCAATCAGTTGGGGGGGCGCGCTATTGGTGTTTGTGTCAGTTGTCATGGTGAGCCTCAGAATTCAATGTCAGAAACTTTGACAAGGTAGGAGCCTTTGTCACAGATACCAATACTCAATTGAAGTTTTTGGTCAATGCTGTCTTCAGCTGCCAATTTGGAGCTGATGGAGGGAACTGCCGAACCCGCAGGCGTGGGCGTGTTCTTCAACAACACAATTTCGCCTGTCAGGCTTTTGTCGGCGGGGTTGCATTGCTCAATGAACTCAGGTGCTTTTCCCTTGAAAGGGTTTTGCATGGTTTTGAAGTCGTTGGCCATCAGGTGCTCTAAGCAGGCGCCCCAGGTACTGGCCTTGGGGTCGCCGCCGCCTGCACAGGCTTTGACGGGGTAGTCGGGGTTGAAACGTTCTGCGCTTGCTGTGCCTAGCCAGGCCACCAGCGCTTCGCCATTTCGCTTACTTTTTTCAGTTTGCTGAGCATGCTCAAAAGCAATTTCGCCCAAGTAAGCCACCAAGGCCAATGCGCCGATCACGAACAATATGAAGATCCAGTCAGCAAATGTGGGACCTGTGCCGACGGGGGTCGACGAGGAGGAACTGTTCATGGTGTATTCACTTTCTCAAGAAAAAGACGTGACAAATAACCCGTCTAAAGTCGGGAGATGATATTCGTAAAAAATGCGAATTTAGTGAATTAATTAAAAACTCAAAATTACCGTCATATTTGGTAATTTGATCAAATTTAATTTAAAAGTTCTAGGATGGATTGAAAGGCTCGAATGGCCAATTGCATGTCATCAGCGGTGGTGCTTTCAAGCGGGTTATGGCTTATTCCTTGGTTTTCCCCGCGAACAAACAACATGGCTTGGGGCATGACACGGTGCAATTGCATGGCGTCGTGTCCGGCACCGCTGGGCAGGTGGTGTAGGGGAATACCCAAAGAAGAAACCGCCTGTTCCCAAGCCTGCTGTAAGCGTGGGTCGCTGGGCGCGGCCCCAGCACGCACCGTTTCTTCATGGCTGAAGCGCAGGCCGCGACGTTGGCAAATGCTGGCCAGCGCTTGCAACACATCCTCGGCCAGCGCATCGCGTTGGG
Source organism: Betaproteobacteria bacterium (assembly GCA_009927495.1). Classification (GTDB taxonomy): domain Bacteria; phylum Pseudomonadota; class Gammaproteobacteria; order Burkholderiales; family Burkholderiaceae_C; genus Limnohabitans. Next base: position 2,166 of record RFMX01000283.1, on the reverse strand, counting down.
CGTCAGTGGGCGCTCGCATGTCCAAGCTGAAGCTGCAGCGCCCTGGCACCACATTCACAGAGCCATTGGGCACATTCAACATGCCCATGGTGGCCACCGAGTCACCGTCCCGCGTGGCGCGTTGTTCAAGGTACACAGACCATTCGGCCAATGCGGCAGCGGCATCTTGGCGCTGACCCATGGGGGTGGTGCCGGCGTGGCTGGCGGTGCCGGTGATTTCGCCGATGTAACGTCGGCTGCCGTTGATGGAGGTGACGATACCCAGCGGCATGTTGATGCTGTGCAACACTGGGCCTTGCTCGATATGCACTTCAATGAAACCAAGGTACTTCGAAGCATCGCGTTGGATAGCGGGGATGCGGCGTGGGTCTAAGCCAGCAGCTTGCATGGCTTGGCGCATGCTGATGCCCTCTTTGTCGCTTTGGTCTAACCATGTGCTTTGAAAATGACCGGTCAGCGCAGACGACGCCAAAAACGTGGCTTTGTAGCGAACGCCTTCTTCCTCAGCAAAGGCTACAACTTCAATGCCAACAGACAAGCGCCGCTTGGCGCGGGCCAATTCACGTACACAGGCCATGGGCACGAAAATGCCCAAACGTCCGTCGTACTTTCCACCATTGCGCACCGTGTCGTAATGGCTGCCTGTCAGCACATATGGTGCATCGGCGTGGGCTGGGTGGTAGCGCCCCACCACATTGCCTAACGCGTCCATCTCAACTTCATCAAAACCACAGGCTTGCATGCCCAGCTGCAAGGTTTTGGCGCAGGCAAGGTGTGCAGGCGTGAGGTAGCTGACACTCAACTCGCCACGTTCGGCAAAGCCTTCATCGCTGAACTGGGCCAACCATTCATGCCAGTCCCATACCTCTTGGCCCAATGTGGGTTGCCAATCGCACTTGTCATTCAAGCGCAGTTCGGCGATGCGGTGGATTTGGCGCAGGCATTCTTGCAATTCATGGGCGGGGGTGGCGCGTGAACGACGCTCGAGGGCGTCCAATACCGCTTGCGGCCCCAAGCCCTTGCCGCGCGGACCTTTGACGGCCACGATGAAGGGCCAGCCGAAGTGCTGTTGGTAGGCTGTATTGCGTTCTTGCAAAAGCGTGGCTTGCGCAGGCGTGCATTGCCACAAACCAGCGCTGCGCTGCTCTTGGTGGGAGGCGGCGGTCAAGTCAGGCGCAGGCTTGGGCGCCAACACCGGGTGGGCACGCAGCAAGGCCAGTTGTTGTTCTTTGGACGCATTGCTGACCACCTGCGCCAAGACCCACTTCAAATGCGCCAAGCTGTAAAAAGGACGCTGCTGCAAAGCCAGCTCTGCCACCCAAGGCGAGTGTTCATAAACGCCATCCAGCCATCGCAACGCTTCTGTGTGGCTGCTGGTGTTCAGGTGTTCGATGGCGGCAAGTTGGTGGGTGGCGGTCATTGGCTAGGGAAATCGGGCGGCTACACTGGAGCGGTCACTATAACTTTGTCATTGCGCCATGGGATTGAGCACACATGTATTGGACACCATGCACGGTTGCCCGGCCGCTGGCATGGCGGTGGTTTTGTACGACACACAAGGAACAGATAGCCATCTGATCAAGCGCTTTGTGTTGAATGCCGATGGAAGGCATGAGGGCGGACCACTGTTGGCTACCGCTAACTTAAAGGTGGGCACCTACCGCTTGGTGTTTGCTGTGAAAGCTTATTTTGTAGCGCGTGGTGTGGCCCTGCCGGAACCCGCTTTTTTGGACGAAGTCAGCCTAGACTTTGGCATTGCCGACATAACCCAGCACTACCATGTGCCGCTGTTGGTCAGTCCTTGGAGTTACTCGACCTACCGAGGCTCTTGACGCCTTTCAGTTTTGACCTTCGGTCAAGGTGTCGAGCTGAAAGCGCCCACTGCGGTGCCACAGCCATGTTTCGGTGAAGCTGACTTGTCTGAGGTACTTGGGTGCTGGAAACGGGGCGGACTGACGGATGGCTTGCTCAATGTCGAGCTTGACCTCAGGCGCATGTTTGGGCAAGCGTACCCAATCGATGCGTCCCACCTGTCCAGATGGGTCAATATGAACATCCACCACCACCACGGCTTTCAACATGGGCGGGAGTTTGCCTTTGAAAATCCGCTCTGGCAGTCGCTGGTAAATATGGTGAGCGGCATCCAACCGGTAGTCAGCGCTGTTG
>RFMX01000337.1 GCA_009927495.1 Betaproteobacteria bacterium | reverse complement strand
AGCCAAACGCCCCCCTTTGATGCGCGACAGGTGCTTGCGTACTGTGTTCATCTCCAAAATATGGGCACCGCTCTCCAGCAAAGCGCGGTTGATCTGCTGTTTGTCGGCCAAAGTCAGGCCCTCGGCGGGCAAGGTCAACAACGCAGACCCACCACCCGAAATCAGGCAAATCACCAAATCGTCAGCAGAAAGGCCTTGGCACAAAGCCCTCATGCGTTCAGACGCCTTCAGTCCCGCATAGTCTGGAACAGGATGCGCAGCTTCTAGCACCTCGATTCGCTGCGGCAAACCAGTGGGCCTGGGTGGCGTGTGGTGGTAACGGGTGACCACCATGCCTGACAAAGGCGCATCGGCAGGCCACAAAGCTTCCAGCGCATGGGCCATGGCACCCGCTGCTTTGCCAGCCCCCAGCACCAAGGTGCGGCCACGCGGCACCGCTGGCAAGCAGTCGGGCATGTTCAGCATAGGCTGTGCACGAGCAACTGCAGCATCGAACAATTGGCGCAAAAATTGGGCTGGATCTGGGTGAAATGAAGCGGGGGTAGGCATGGCGGGCGAGCATAGCGCATCGCCTCAAGTTCGCGCCACTGGGGTCGATTCATTGTTACCCCAAGCTGCGAGCACACACCATGGCCACGATTGATTTCAAGAAATACCTGCAAACCGACACGGCCGAGAACGAGGACCTGTGGGTCTGGTTTGCTTTTGTGGTTTTTTTCCCCGTGGTGATTTTTTGGTACACGGGTCGCATATTGACCAAAGGCGTCGAAGCTGCGAACGACCAAATGGCGATAAATGCCAGACGGCAAATGATTCGCGACAACCACCTAGAAGAAGACAAAGCTTTGCGTCGTTTAAAAATGCAGAAAGAACATCAGCAGTATTTAGCCCAACGCGAAAAACGCTTACAAGCCTATGAGCGGCAACTCAGGGCTGCGCCCCCGCCTCAAACCAGCTTGCCAGCGCCTGACGCTCCTGCGGCGTGATGCCCGTGGCGTTGTTCATCGGCATTTGCTTTAGTACCACCACTTGTTGATACAGCGCTTGCGCATGGGTGCGCAATGCCTCGGGGGAATCGAGGCGCAGGTTTTTCATCTGCACCTGTGGTCCATGGCAAGACACGCAACGCTGGGCCACGATGGCTTGCACCTGCGCAAAGCTGACAGGTTCTTGAGACGCCAATGAAGCAGGCGCAGGACGCAAAGCCACGATCACACCCGCGATGAGCACCACCCCCACCGCCGCAAACGGCCAAGGGTTGGCGGCACGCTGCAAATGCCATGCATGGCGTTGCACAAAAAACTGCCGAATCAGTGCACCGGCCAGCATCATCAGCAACAGCAATAACCAACGCTGTGGGTGTGCATACAAAAAACCATAATGGTTAGAGAGCATGGCAAACACCACCGGCAAGGTGAAATAGGTGTTGTGGACGCTTCGTTGCTTGCCCCGTTGCCCATGGATGGCCAAAGCCTGTGCGTCATACGGTTGACCCGAAGTCATGGCGGCCACCACTTTGCGCTGCCCTGGGATGATCCAAAACAACACATTGGCACTCATGGCGGTGGCCATCATGGCGCCCACCAACAAAAACGCCGCACGGCCGGCAAACAACTGGTTGGTACCCCAACAGGCCAGTGCCAAGGTGGTGAGCATGACCAAGCCAATCCACAATTCGCCGTGCTTGCGAAAGCCGACCCCACGGCAGGTCAGGTCGTACACCAGCCAAAAAACCACCAACAAAGCCAAGGCAACAGCACCGGCTGACACAGGGGCCCAAGCCAAAACCTGTTGGTCTATCAAAAACGTGTTGGCATTCCACAGGTACAGCAAGCAAAAGAGCGCAAAACCGCTTAACCACGTGCTGTAGCTTTCCCAGTAAAACCAATGCAATTTGCCGTGGATGCGGCCTGGCTGACCCAGGTACTTTTGCGGGTTGTAGAAGCCGCCACCATGCACCGCCCACATCTCCCCGCCCACGCCCTTGGCACGCAAACCCTCATCCTCGGGAGGAATCAGGTTGTTGTCTAAAAAAACAAAGTAAAAAGACGAGCCAATCCAAGCGATGGCGGTGATGACATGCACCCAGCGCAACAGCAAATTCGCCCACTCCAGCAAATAAGTTTCCATACGGGGATATTAATTGGGATCTGACCCCGATTGTTCCGATTGTTCTAATTGTTGTAGGAGCTGAGCGGCTACAGCCACGGCAATGACCTCGGGCTGTTTGCCACTGATGCCGGCTATGCCAATGGGGCATGTCACGCGCTGCATCTCTTGCGGCGAAAAACCTCTGTCAGCCAATCGGCGCTGAAACGTGGCCCACTTGGTAGAGCTGCCGATCAAGCCGATGAAGGGCAAGTCATCGCTCAAACGCAGGCGTTGCAGACAAGCGGCCACCACATCCAAGTCTTGGGCATGGCTGAAACTCATGATCAGCACTTGACTGTCAGCTGCCAAATCTGCCACGGCCGAATGCACGGGATCACTGTGTTCGGAGTGCACTTGTGCGGGCAATTGGGTGGGAAACACCTCGTCGCGGCTGTCAATCCAGCGCACCGCAAACGACAGGTGCGACAACACCTGCACCAAAGCCTGACCCACATGCCCACCGCCAAACAAAGCCACAGGTGTCAAGGCAGGCTTCAAACGCTGTTGCAACAGGGGAAGGTCTTGGCGGACATCGGTTCAAAAACGCAGCTCCACCGCGCCACCACAGCATTGCCCCAAGCTCGGCCCCAATGCCACCCTTTGCTGGGGGGCAAACCCGCCAATCCTTGCAGCGCTTGGCGAGACTGGGCTATGGCCTGCCACTCCAGCTGTCCGCCACCAATGGTGCCGATCTCGCCTTGGGCAAACACAGCCATCCAAGCCCCTGCTTCACGCGGCACCGAGCCATGTGCTGCCACCACCGTCACCAAAACCGCTGGTTCTGTGGCCAAGCGCTGGGTCAATCGGTTCAAGAGGTTCACACCCGACCTCGGGTAAGCATGGTTGTCAAAGTCAATCATTGGTTGCAGAGTATGCCTTCACCCTTGATGAATGGGAGAGGCCATGCGGTTGGGGCTTATCGGTCAATTTTTGCTTGTCGCCATGGCAATGGTGTTGGCTTCATGCGCCACCAAGCCCCCCACTGCCTCTCGACCTGCACCTACCGCGCCTGCCCAAGCGCCAGCACCCAAGCCAGCAGAAGTCGCGGCTGAACCCAGTAACGGAGCTACAGACTTGCCCAGCGCCATTGCGCCTCAAGCCGTTGCCAACAACCAAGACGCTGCACCCACCCACCATGCGCTATCGTCTGCGCG
>RFMX01000119.1 GCA_009927495.1 Betaproteobacteria bacterium | reverse complement strand
GCGGCTTGCCACCCCGCGCACGTGGTGACGCTCACCATCAGCGATGTGCCAGGCGACGACCCTGCGGTGATTGCCAGCGGCCCGACGGTTCCTGACGCCAGCACCTGCGCGCAAGCCATCGCCATTTTGGAACGCTACCGTATCGCATTGCCAGAAGCGGTGTGGGCTGCCTTGCGGTCAGGCGTTTTGGAAACGCCCAAGCCTGTTGACCCTGTGTTTCAAGGGCACAGCGTTCAGATGTTGGCCACGCCGCAACAGTCCTTGCAAGCCGCCGCGGAAGTGGCGCGCCTGGCAGGCTTGAACGCTTATGTGTTGTCGGATGAAATCGAAGGCGAGTCGCGTGAGGTGGGCAAGGTGCATGCCGCTTTGGCTCGTGCAGCGGCGCGGGACGAGGGACCGTTTCAAAAGCCTTGTGTGATTTTGAGCGGGGGTGAAACCACGGTGACGGTGCGGCCTCAAGCTGCTGATGCGCCACGCGGCAAAGGTGGGCGTGCGGGTGAGTTTTGTTTGGGATTGGCTGTGGGCTTGCAAGGGCAAGCGGGTGTGTGGGGCTTGGCCGCGGACACCGATGGCATTGACGGTGTGGAGGACAACGCAGGGGCTTTGGTGACCCCTGACACACTGTCGCGGGCTGACGCTTTAGGTTTGAAACCCTTGGTCTATTTGGACCGCAATGACAGCTACCGGTTTTTTGAGGCTTTGGGTAACTTGGTGGTGACGGGCCCCACCCACACCAATGTGAACGACTTCAGGGCGATATTGGTGCTTTAAAGCACCTTGACCAAGGTGGCCACCACGCCAATAGCCAAGACCATGAGGCTGCCCAGCTTGATGACCATGCGTTGTTCCAATAGCTGCATGTCTTTTTGAAACTCCACCCTGAGCAACTGAATTTCTTTTCGCACGTCGTGTCCAAGTTGTTGAACTTCTTGCTTGGTACTCAGGTTATGTGACTGGCCCTGAATAACTTCGCTCATGGCGCTGGCTTGAACTTCCGCCAATCCCGATTCCATGCCAGCGGCTTTAAGCCGGTTGGCGTAGCTGAGGGAGTCAAAGTTGGCAGCGTTCATGGCTCAAAGTTTAGTTGTATCTTTGAAGGCTTGCAATGTGATGCGGTTCCGTTAAGTTAAGTGCCCGTTGACCACCACCCGCTCTATCAGCCTGTCGTCTCCCAACACAATCATGGCGAACAGCTGCTCTGGCAGCGACTCAGCCGCAGCAGTGCGCCTTGCCAACAAAGGCGTTGCCGAAGGGTTGAGCACCACAAAGTCGGCGTCACAACCCTCCGCCAAATTGCCCACCACGCCGCCCAAACCCAGGGCTTGCGCCGCACCTGCGGTGTGCAACCACCAAAGGTGTTCAGCGCTCAGCGAATGGCCGTTTTTGCCTGCACTTTGGCGTCCCACGGTGTAAGCCGCGTGCATGGTGTGGAACGGGCTGAAGCTGGTGCCGCCTCCCACGTCGCTGGCCAAACCTTGCTGCAGGTGGTGCGACTGTGCCAATTCAAAATTGAAGAAACCGCTGTCTAAAAACAAATTGCTGGTGGGACATACCGCAGCGGCTGCACCCCGCTCGGCCATCAAGTCGCGGTCACTGGCATCCAGATGCAGGCAGTGGGCGTACACCGAACGTTCGCGCAACAAACCCATGTCCTCGTAAACCCCCAAATAGCTGCGCGCCTGCGGAAACAACTCGGCCACCCACTGGATTTCATCGGCGTTCTCCGCCACATGGGTTTGCACCCAAACGCTGGGGTGGCTCGCAGCCAACTCGCCTGCACCGCGCAGTTGCGCC
>RFMX01000121.1 GCA_009927495.1 Betaproteobacteria bacterium | reverse complement strand
TCGGTCTACACCGATGGCAGTGTGCTGGTCAACCACGGCGGCACCGAGATGGGCCAAGGCCTGCACACCAAGGTCTGTGCCGTGGTGGCCCAGGTATTGGGCTTGCCCTTGAGCCAAGTGCGCATCAGCAGCACCGACACCGACAAAGTCGCCAATGCCAGCGCCACGGCGGCCTCCAGCGGCGCCGACTTGAATGGCCGCGCCGCAGAACGCGCTGCCCTGCAAGTGCGCCACAACCTGGCCGCGTGTCTGGCCAAAGCCGATGGCTGCAAGCCTGATGAGGTGGTGTTCGCACAAGCTGAGGTGCGCACCCCCCAACAAGTGCGCTCCTTCGCGCAAGCGGTGCAGTACGCCTACAGCCAAAGGGTACAACTCTGGAGCGATGGTTTTTATGCCACGCCCGACATCCACTACGACCGCAGCACCTTGAGCGGTCGTCCCTTCTACTACTTTGCCTATGGCGCGGCCTGCAGCGAAGTGGCCATCGACACCCTGACCGGCGAGCACAAACTGCTGCGCGTGGACATCTTGCATGACGTGGGGCAGTCGCTCAACCCGGCGCTGGACATCGGACAAATTGAGGGCGGTTTTGTACAAGGTCTTGGCTGGCTCACCACCGAAGAACTGGTCTGGGGCACTGACGGCAAGCTGCTGACCCGCGGCGCCAGCACCTACAAAATCCCGACCGCCGCTGACATCCCCGCGCACTTCAACATCCAGTTGTGGCCTGAAGCCAACCCGAAAGACAACATCGGCGGCAGCAAGGCCGTGGGCGAGCCGCCCTTCATGCTGGCGATGAGCGTGTTCGAGGCCTTGCGCGATGCGGTCGGTGAGGCCCTGGGCGGCCATGACCCTGTGCATCTGGACGCACCTGTCACCCCCGAGCGGGTGCTGATGGCTTTGCACAAGGACAGCGCATGAGCCTGCATGCTTACCGTGCCTCGTTGCTGTGGTTTCCTGACCCTGCCAGCCACCATGTGCAATTCGAACAAGACGGTTTGTTGGTCATCGAGCGGGGCGCAGACGGTGTAGCCCGCATCAAAGCCATCGGCCCGCACGCCTTGCTGCTGGCCGAATCCCCGCAAGTGCCTTGCACCGATTGGCGTGGCCGATGGATTGCGCCAGGCTTTGTCGACCTGCACATCCACTATGCGCAAACCGATGTCATCGCTTCTCCTGCAGATGCCCTCTTGCCTTGGCTGAACCACTACACCTTCCCGCAAGAAACACGCTTTGCCGACCCGGCCCATGCGCATGAAGTCGCCCACTTCTTTTTCGATGAACTGCTGCGCAACGGCGTGACCACGGCCTTGACCTTTGCCACCTCCCACACTGCCTC
>RFMX01000122.1 GCA_009927495.1 Betaproteobacteria bacterium | reverse complement strand
GCCAAAAGCAAAAAAGCGGTCACCATCAAAAGCCACCACAACGTGGGCGGACTACCTGAGCAACTGGGGTTGAAGTTGCTTGAACCGCTGCGCGATCTGTTCAAGGATGAGGTTCGCGAACTCGGTGTCGCACTGGGTTTGCCGCATGACATGGTGTATCGACATCCCTTCCCAGGCCCTGGCTTGGGTGTTCGCATTTTGGGTGAAGTGAAAAAAGAATACGCCGACTTGCTGCGCAGAGCAGATGCCATCTTTATCGAAGAATTGCGCAACACGCCGTTTGAAGGCGACGCATCTTCTGTTGCCTTGGGGGGAACCCAAGTTCCGCGCAATTGGTATGAAGCCACCAGCCAAGCCTTTGTGGTGTTCTTACCCGTGAAAAGTGTGGGGGTGATGGGTGACGGCCGCACCTATGACTATGTCGTAGCTTTACGTGCCGTGGTCACCAGCGATTTCATGACCGCAGACTGGGCAGAGTTACCTTATGCGCTATTGAAAAAAGTGTCGGGTCGCATCATCAACGAGGTGCGTGGCATCAACCGAGTGGTCTTAGATGTCAGCAGTAAACCACCTGCCACCATTGAGTGGGAATAGGGTGATATTCCCTTATTTAAATAAGCCTTAAGCTTTGCCCTCCTTTATAGATGGGAATATTTCCCAACTGCTTGCTTGCCTCAAAATACAAGCTTGCAAGCTCGAAGCATTTCGAGGTTCTTAAACAAGCTTCCCATTTATCAATGATCAGAGTTTTATTGGTTGATGACCATCCCGTTGTACGAGCAGGCTACAAACGTTTACTCGAATCCGATTCCAACATTGAAGTAGCAGCTGAGGCAAGTGATGCTGAATCTGCCTACATGGCTTTTGTGGTCTATCACCCAGATGTCACGGTATTGGATTTGTCCATGCCCGGTGTCAGTGGTTTGAGTTTGTTGCAGAAACTGCTGCTGCGCGACCCGAATGCAAAAGTACTGATCTGCACCATGTACGACTCCCACACCATCAGGCAAAAAGCCTTGCAAGCAGGTGCAAAATCATTTGTATCCAAGAATGTTGCACCCGAAAAATTACTACTTTCTATCCATGCCGCCTATGTAGGCGAAGAGTTTGTAGATGCAGACTCCGTCTCATCGCCAAGTCCAAGAGATGCAGATGATGAATTTGTTCGAATTGATTCCCTGACGTTGCGAGAGCTAGAGTTGTTTCGATTGCTTGCGCAAGGTAAGACGATCAGCTATTGCGCCAAGGTTATGAATTTAAATGAAAAGACCGTTTATAACCGTCAAACCAAGATTCGCGACAAGCTCAAAGTTGATACTTTGGCAGGTTTGGTTCACTTGGCTCAACGTCACAACATCATTGAGCCAAACTTTAGTGTTTAGCCGTTAATGACGTGCTTTCGGATATATAAAAATATTACCTAGGGAATTATTCACAACATTAAATCTCTAGGTAGTTCTACTAGTCATTCGTTGAAGTCGCAAAGTACAAAATTCACGAGGAATCTAATTTTGACAGCCAATTTTCTGATTGACTTCTCAGCTATATTGGATTTCTTGAGTTTGTAACAACCCTCAGGCGCTCTTAGTTTTTAAGAGTTAGCTTTGCACAACATGGAGAAAGAATGAAATTTTCAACAAAAATGAAATCAGGAATGATCGCCGCCGGCATGGCTGCAGCAGGACTGATGACATCACAAGCCGCATTAGCTCTTAACGTGACCGCCGAAGTTTTCCAAACTGCCAAAGACCCATGGGACATGGCTTTCTTGCAAGACGGAACCATGTTTTTCACAGAAAAATGTGGCGGGTTGTCTGTGCGCTTGCCATCTGGCAGCGTGAATAAATTGCTCGGTGTGGGCGGCAGTTCAGGCTACTCCTCCACCAAAAACGATTTGTTTTGTGACGGTCAAGCCGGTGTGCAAGGTGTTGCAGTTGACCCCGACTTTGCCAAAAACGGTTTCGTTTACCTTTACTCTAGCTCCAAGGGCAGCAATCGCACTTACGGCGGTTACAACAACATTCTGATGAGAATGAAAGTTAACTCTTTGAGCAGTGTTTCTGATGTGACC
>RFMX01000291.1 GCA_009927495.1 Betaproteobacteria bacterium | reverse complement strand
AGCAGTATCACCCACAGTTCACTTGCCACGCCGTGCGGGGCAGGGTTGACACGGAGGAGGGTCGCGGTGGGGGTGTCTTTCCTCACGACACTGCAGCGTCCGGCGACGGGACGGTTGATTTACTTGTTGCTCACAGCCCCTCAAGGTTGCCTTTGCTGATCAAGGCCACTATCTATCGACAGTCTATGACCAATAAATCTGACTGTCTTACCAACATCCGCTACAGGTTGGTGCCCATATATATTTCGTCTCTAACTGGCCTGGTCGGTTAGGAATATGAGCTGAAATTGATATGCTTCTGTAATATGGAGGTGCTGGATCTGAAATAGTGAAACGAGTTGAACCCGAACCCTTCTTCAAAATCAATTTCCAATCCTTGGCCCAGGGACCAGAAGTCGTTGATGCTACTGATAATTCTGATACCACTGCGCTATCAGAATTCCACAAGAGTGTGGGATTGGACAACGATGCTGAAAGTATTGACGCATTAGAGACAGAAGGCATGTTCAGCGCCGCCACTTCTGCAGATGTAAAAAGTGGAGCTGTCGATCTTGTATAGACCACGCCGATAGAATTTGTACTGCCCGTTAAAGGTGCTGAAATACTCGAAAAAAATGTAATTTTGATTGGGTTTGAAATATCTGTGAACAAATTGACATTTGAGTTTTGCAAAATCTTGAGGTTGTTGTTAGCAGATTGACCATCGATATCAAAGATTCCTTTAGCAGCCCCGTTTAGGTTTGTCAACGTTGCTAAATTTGTGCACGCATCTGCTGAATTGCAAACATCGACACGCGCTGATTTAATTGGAGTTGAGCCAATACTATTGCTTGCAAAAGTCCAGTCGCCGTGGGCACCTACATAAATTTCGAGGCCTGCAAACTTGGTCACGGCATTAGAAGTGAGACCGTCCATGCGGATCACTGTTTTAATGGCTGGCTGAATTGTTATCTCAAAAGGATAGAGATCACCTGCTAAAACACATTTATTCAAAGTTGCATGCTTTTTGACTGTGAGCCAGTAATCAGATATGTATTCTTTTGCAGTGGTGCCGAGTTGCATATTAAAAGTTAAATTTCCGTTTGAATCGAAACCAGCAAAAATGGGCATTGAAACCTTGAAACCATCTGATGGCGCTGTTTCACGCAACTCCGCCATTGAAACATCCCTGCTACGGCCAGAATCTAAAAAGTTTGCATCGTAAATACTAGTATCTGTCGTCAATGTTTGGCTTGTTAAGCCATCCAGAAAATTGGCACAAAGTTGAATGGGTGCCGTAGTCATGCGAGAAACTGCAGTTGTATCGAAACCAATGGGCGTGATATTTGACGGGTCAATATTGGTCACAACGCCCGTTAACTTGTTTAACACGACCAAGTTTCCGGTTGCTGAGAGTTGTATTCCAACCGAATCTAAAACTAAATCTAGACCTGTGTGGTCTGTTGTGAAAGTTTTCGACAAGAAATCGATTGCGCTGCTTTGGTTGGTCGCAGTTAGTAGATGCTGGAATAAGGTTAAGGTTTTTGTCTTTGCATCCGCCAAAGCGGCATCACTGATGTCCGATGTAATTGCAGAGGGGTTGCCACCCGAGGCCAGCGTCAATAAAACTGTTGTGATGGGGTTAACAGGAACGCCCACCTGATCTGAAGACTTGATGTAGCCGTAATGGGTGTATTTCCCGTTTGCACTCGTCGCTTTTACCAAAGCAGGAAGGGTGACCGTTGATGGAACAGTGAATAGGCCGGCATCATCGGCTGTCAATAGAACTTCTGTACTTGGGTTTGCTGGCAAGGGTTGTATGCTGATTGAAGCATTAGACATTGCAGCACCAATAGCGGCGCTTCCTGCGTTTGTTGTGTAAACGGCTCCAACTGCGCTTCCACC
>RFMX01000109.1 GCA_009927495.1 Betaproteobacteria bacterium | reverse complement strand
CCCTCTTCAGATATTACGAGTACTGGAAAATTTATTGATTCTCCCGTGGCTGGTTTATCCTACACAACAACTAGCCAAAGCGGCACAACTGATGCCAGTGGATCATTCCAATATAAATCTGGTGAAACAGTAAATTTCAAACTATATGGGCAACAAATTCTTGCTGTCCCAGGGCATTCAACCTTGACCCCGTTCGACACATCAAACACTTCTCTAAATGTAGATTACTCAATTAATCTCATTAGATTTTTGATGGCTTTAGATACTGATTCAAATCCTAATAACGGAATCACACTACCCGGATTTAATGGAACATTAACCATCAACTTCAATCAAAATTTTTACAATTTTGAAACAGATACATCTGTAATTAATTTCTTAGCAATTCATGCAAATGGAAGAAATCTTCCATCTATTCAGACTGCAATTACGCACTTTATGACCAGCGTCACAAATTCCAATGAGGGGTATGTATTTAAGTTCAATGGAAAAACTGCAACAAGTACTATGACAAATAGTTGGTGCACCAATAATCTTGTACTAGGTTGGCAATACACATTTGGTGCAAGCTCTGTAACTATGGTTGGCGAAGATACCTTCAACTCCAACAACAATCATATCTGCACTGGGAGTGGTCAAGAGACTTTAAACAGTACTTATTCATCTGTTCCATCTGGTGATTTTTTAGATTGCGCCCCCTCATGTACTTATGCTCAGCTTAATCGTATTGCTTTTGTGGCAAGTGACGAAGACGGTAGAACAGCTTTAATTTGGAGTTGGCACACACCAAACTCAAAAGTTATTATGAATATCAAGCGAATTCTTGTCGACCCTGCTAACCCAGGGCAAGAAGCAGCATTGTCTACATTCAAGGAAGTATTGACCTTTAATTAAGTCCTAAATAGTGTTGTATCGTTTCTCACGACACCTCCCCCCCCCTCTGTCTCAACCCTAATCACACGGCGCAGCAAGTTCACTGTGAGTGGACCCTGCTGTTTTATCTGCATTGATGAAATAGTGTCATAAGAAACGACACTGCAACCT
>RFMX01000363.1 GCA_009927495.1 Betaproteobacteria bacterium | reverse complement strand
CTCAAGAATCAATAGCTTCTCAGGCGCAAAGTACCCTGCATGCTTATTGCGTTTGTGTGGCACTTTGCAAAACAATGTCTACCAGCGGACGGGTTGCCAGAATATACCCAGCAATCACACTGGGGCCCGTGGCACTGCTGCCCATGGCGTCCAGCACCGTCAAGCCTTGAATCAATGTGCCAAATACCGCATATTCATTTCCAGCCTGGCCTAAAGATGCTGCGTTGTCAGTCACGTTGAAATAAAACTGCGAAGTCGCTGAATTCATATCACTCGTTCGGGCCATAGCAATCGAGCCTCGCACATTGCTCAGTCCGTTGTTTCCCTCATTCGCAATCGCTGCACGCACGCCTGTCTGTTCTGCTGAAGCAGTTAATTGGCCACCTTGAACAATTTGGGGGATCCCATTACCACTCAAATTGGCCACGCGGTGAAACAGGGTGTTGTCATAAAACCCGTCATGCACATATTGCAAATAATTGCTGACAGTTAGTGGTGCTGCCGTAGGGTTGAGTTGGATCACCAAAGTGCCTAAACTTGTCACCAATGTCACTTGGGGTTCGGGCACGGTCAGGGTCTTGATCAACAAGCTGGCGCCTGAAGTATCTTTGGCTTGAAATGTCAAAGTACCTGTGGCGTTGACAGTGCACGAGACGTTGACTTCGGTGTCCGTGCTGGTGTTCAAGACGGTGATGCTGCTGCATTTGTCAGCGCTTAGATTCACCGCAGTACCCGCGCTCAAAGCCGTTCCAATGATTTTGAAATTGCTGGTTTGGCTGTAACTCAAGCGGTCAACTTGAATATCGGTCACGCATACATAACACTGGCCACCACCACCGCAAGACACCAGCATCAAAGCCGCGGCCAAGGCGAACAAGCAACTACGAATGGGGTGATTGATAGAAGTTAAAAGTTTCGTAAGCTGCATTTTGCGCCCCGTAATTGAATCGTGTTCAAAATCAGGGGCGATAGACAGGGCAGGATGCCCAGTCAGCTCAAAGATTTAATGACTGCACTTTAGTTTGTTTTGATAAAACATAAATCGGGGGTTAACCAGTAGATTGACGGCTGGGGTTGTACAGCGTCCGGTAACGGGACAGTTGACTGATGTCGGTTTAACCGACACCGCAGCATCTGACTTTTAGAACAAGCAGGGTCACTCACAGTGGTCTTGCGATGATGTGTGGTCTAGGGTGTGACGCGGAGGAGGGGTGGTAGGGGGTGTCGTGAGAAACGACACTCCAATATCACCGCTTGGTGAGCGTTACTTAAAGAGACGCATCAAAGTGTCTCAGTAAAGAGCTGGATTCACAAAACCTCTGGCTTCAATGGTTTCTTGAACTGATTTGGTGGTATCAACAACATCGAGGTCAGTGGTAATACTGTTCCCCTCAGTTGCGCCCAATGTTCCATCCGCATTGACATCAAATTTCATCGTAGCACCACTAGTACAACTAACTGTCGGCGCATACGAAATTTTGTTAGTTCCAGAGCCAGTAGCAAAGTCCCAGTCAGATGCAGTTGAGGACAACTTGATACTTTGAAATTGGAAATTATTTCCAGGTGTGTGACTGTTGGCAGGACCCGCCCAATTGCAAATCATTCCTTTGAGGTTGCCGGCACCAGCGGAGGTATCAGTCATTGAACCTGAAAACCCAAAAAATGCTTTAGCACTAAGGTCTTCTGTGGTGCTGTCCCTTTGCACTACCATGGTAAACATACGTGACTTATCGTCATTGATACCAGCTTGCCAAGCAAATTTATAGTTACCAACCAATGTAGACGGGTTGTAAGTGGCTGCATATCTGTTGAAACCAGAACCTTCTTGCGTCCATCCTTTGACGTTGCTGGTTTCAGTCACTGCGGGATCAATTTCATTATTGGATGTCAAAGCAACATAATCAGAAAATGTAGTAGTAACGTTATTTCTAGTCCCAGCAACACAGACATTGGAAGACCTGGCTGACAGTTGGGTTTCGCTAGAACTGATTCTGAGGTAACGCACAGTTCCTACACTGGTTTTAACACCTGCTGCGCCACCATTGGCTTGTGTACATGAATCGCCACCAGTTGTGGCATAAGTCAATCTTCCTGTGTAGTTTGTTGCAGTTCCATCGTGAACCATTTGAATCACAATTTTTTTATTTTTTCCTCCACCTGAAGCAAGTGCAGTGAATGTATAGGTATACACACCACCAGCATTACTGACTGTTGCAGAAGTTACAGAGCCAGTCACTGCAACAGGTGTCGTAGGAAGCAAAGATTGGTACAAAGTGTCCATGCCACTGGTTACATCCACAGTGGCGCCTGAAGCAGGCAATCCGCCAGCAGAAATTGCTAAAGCTCTCATGCGAGCAGACAACATCATGGAAGCATTTGTTCTTTGCTTGATTGGATTAATTAATGAATCAAGTTGAGCTGCAGAGCATGGTCTACCTGTCGTCTGATTCGACTCTCTTGCCAACCACATTCCCAAATCACCCGAAGGTAAGGTTCCGTTTTGATTTGCACCAGATACAAAATCATCATGAAGCGTGTAAGCAACAGAAGGTCCAAAGCAATCAGCCTTCACATACGATTTAAAAAATGATTCGAATCCCAAGTTGGTTACGGTTGGAATCTTTGCTCCTGAAGCTATCTCTGAAATATAAGCAGAGATTAATTTTCCCTCTGGTACTTTTGTGGGTGCAGCTATGGCATCACCAAAGGGTAAAGCCGCTTGAAGTGTATGTATGAACTGAGCAGAGTTATGGTTAATCACTGCGGCAACCAGCGTGTCTATCCAGTTAGCAAATTTTTGATTTGGTGGGATATTTACAGATGCAGTAATCGTTGTTGAACTTGAAGCAGTCACTGCAGTAGGGGAACTAGCCGAAACGCCTTCAGGATAACTTGCAGTAATGGCAGTTGTGGTTTCTGTGGATACACCACCTCCACCCCCGCCACAAGCGACAAGAACTGTTATAGAAAAAGCAGCTGAAGTTTTGTAGATGATTTTCATATATACCCCCAGTTTTTTGGAAGTATGGAGAAAAATGAATGTAGTTGTCAATTATTAAAATATATTAATTTAGACAACTAATATAGTGGTAAATAGTAATTATTGGAGGAGGTTATTTTTATGTTCGATAGATTGTTAAAAATTAAATCTCATCAAGCATCTGAAACACTTCAGGATTCAAGCCCTCTAATTACGTATCGATTGAGATAGCGTCGGTTCAACCGACACCCCATCTTCACCATAAATGAATCTCTAGGGTCACGCACAGTTCGCTTGCGATGCCG
>RFMX01000395.1 GCA_009927495.1 Betaproteobacteria bacterium | reverse complement strand
ACACCCCATCAATTCAAATAAGCTTACTTAATTGCCATAAAGAAAGGTGTTGTTCCAGTAGCGACAGGCGTACCCAAGGCAGACAGTATCCCAGTGCTTGAATTGATTGAATACATTGAAACGGTATTGTCGCCAGAATTGGAAACATAAGCATATGCACCCGAGGGGTTGATGCCAATAGATACAGGAGTAGCTCCGGTGGCAATAGTTGCCGTACTTAAAGGTATCAGGCTGCCATCACTGCCTAATGAGTACATTGATATTGTGTTGCTATTTGTATTAACAACATATGCATTTGTACCATCTGGGTTAATTGCTATTTGAGTAGGACTATTACCGGTTAATACCGTTCCAATCACAGTATTATTTTGAAGGTTCAGTATAGATATGCTATTGGCAGTTGAATTAGTCACATAAGCACAATTCCCACTTGGGTGAATTGTTATTTGAGTAGGACCCGAGAAAGCTGAAATTGTATTTACTGCCGTCAAGATACCGTCATTACCTATGGAATATATTGTTAAGGTATTGTCTGCATAATTTGTTACATAAGCAAAGGTACCAGCTGGGTTGATTGAAATCCAACGTGGATCGTTGCCAGAGGGTACAGAAGGTGTACTTAAAGGTGAGAGTATTCCAGTGCTGGTATTGATTGCAAACATAGCAATTTTGTTCGTGTAATGATTAACTACATAAGCAAACGTCCCAGCTGGGTTAATGGCGATTGAAACAGAGTTGCCATTTGCTGCGTCATTAGAAGGGTCAGTACGAACAGCAGCCGGACTTAAGGCAGTGAGTACTCCAGTACTCGAATCAATTGCAAACATCAAAACAGTGTGCTGGAAATAATTAACCACATAGGCAAAGGTACCTGCAGGGTTGACGGCAATTGCGATTGGAGTATGAAAATCTGTATCAGTAATCGTAGCTGGATTTAAAGCTGTGAGTACTCCAGTGGTCGGACTGATCGTAAACATTGATACAGTAAAAACTGGTTGAGAGCCAAGATTGGGAACATAAACATATTGCGATTGACAAACTACGGTGACATTTGCGATGGAAGAGTTTGCAATCGTTCCGCTTCCATTGCTAACAGAACAAGTTAAACCGTTGGGTTGAGAGCCAACAGCAACAGCATAACCAGCGCCACTGGTTTGAGTAGTGGCAAAGGCAAACGATGTGCTGTTAGCTGCGATGGTTAAAGCATCACCACCATTATTTTTAAGAACCAGTGAGCCACCTGTTAAACCAGAAACTGTTCCACCAACTGTATAAGTAGACGTGCCCCCACCACTGCAAGAAATCAGTGCTGTGGCAAACATGACCCAAAACCAACTGATGCATAACGAAAGAACAGAACGAGGTTGGGAAGTAACAAGCTGATTCATTTGTACCCCTAATTTTTGTCAGTTTATCAGCTTCCAGTAACGTGACGGTCGTGAAGTGTCGGTTCAACCGACACCACCGAATGACCACAAAAGAATTAATAGGGTCACGCACAGTTCACTTGCCGCGCCATCGGGGGCAGGGTGGTTTACAGTTGACGGGGTGATAGGGGGGTGTCGTGAGAAACGACACTGCAGCATCAAA
>RFMX01000123.1 GCA_009927495.1 Betaproteobacteria bacterium | reverse complement strand
AGCGCCCACCGCGCCGTTAGGCCCGCCAAAGCCCAAGCCCATGCGCGACATCGAATACAAAATGCGCCGCTGCACCGGCTTTTGGCCGTCGCACACATCGGGCAAGGCGCGGCCCTTGACCACGCTCAGGGCGTATTCGAGGTAAGCGCGTTGGGCGTAATGCCCCAAGGCGATGCCGTCGTCGGACTCGGCATCAGAAAGATCGGGGGTCACTGCATCCGTCATGGTTGTTCAACATCCATCCATTTGTTTTTATTCATCTGAAGGTGGCCCTGTGACTGGGCGCTCTTATTCAAAAGGTTCGGCATTGTATTGAGCAGCGGGTTTGCTGCGTGCAATCCCTAAGGTAGCCAATTTTTCACGATCTCAAACCCCATTCGGCTCACCCCCGGCGCCAGTGGATCGGTGCCTTGCCCTTGGTCGATCACCGTGGCGCTGATCGCCCCCGTGTCTTGCATGATGGCACGCAGACCACGGGCCAAATAGGGCGAGGTCGCGCGTGCGGTTTTGATCTCGAGCACATGCAAAGCGTCCCCGCGATCCAGCAACAGGTCTGCCTCAGCCCCACCCGCCGTGCGCCAAAAATACGGCATGCTGCTCGGACACACCAAGGCCTCTCGGCGCAACAGGTCTTCCATGACAAATGTCTCCCAGCTCGCACCGCGAATCGGGTGATGGTCCAAAGCGTCCAGCGAATCAATGTTCAGCAAGTGGTGCAGCAGTCCGGTATCGCGCAAATAGAGTTTGGGGGCTTTCACCAATCGTTTGCCCACATTGCGAAAGTAAGGTGGCAAGCGCCGCAGCAAAAAACTGCGCTCCAAGATGTCCACACAGCGAGCGATGGTGGGCTGCGAATGGCCCAGGGCTGTGGCAAATTGGCTCAAATTGGCCACGCCCCCTTGGGCATGGGCCAACATGGTGAGGAGTTTGCGCATCAAAATCGGGTCAGCGCTCATGCCCATGGCGGGCAAATCGCGCTCCACATAAGTTCGCAAGTAGGCCTCCCACCAATCCCGAAAATGCCCACCCCGCGCTGGGGCCCCCAGCGCATCGGGAAAGCCCCCACACAGCCACATGGGGCGATGGTCGGTGATGGGATGGTCGCCACTGTGGGCCTCCATGACCGTCAACGGTGGCAACTCCAAAATACCCACCCGCCCCGCCAGACTCTCGGCCACTTTCTGCACCAGCGCAGGCTGCGCCGACCCCAGCAACACAAAGCGCCCCATGCGCTGGCGATCTGCGTCAATCGCTCCGCGCAAAGCATCAAACAGCTCTGGCAGTCGCTGCGCTTCATCCAACACCAAGCCTGGTACCTCTTGCCGCGCATCCAGCGCAAAGCGCGGGTCTTCGGCAAACAGCGCACGCGTGTTGGGGTCTTCCAAATCGATGTAGCGGTGCTCGGCAAATGCCGAACGCGCCAGCGTGGTCTTGCCCACCTGGCGCGCGCCCAATATCAAAACCGCCGGAAACTGGCGAGCCAAATACTGGAGCCGTTCTGAAGCAAGACGCGCATACATATCGGGTAATTTTAAAGGATATGTTTAAATATGCATTTTATCCAAGCGCTGATTCGGTCCAGCACCCCGCCCATTGCCAAGGGCTTACACGTCAATCTCGATGCTGTCCCCATGCAACTCCATCAGTTCACGCCGCGCCGCCGCCTCA
>RFMX01000225.1 GCA_009927495.1 Betaproteobacteria bacterium | reverse complement strand
TGAGAACCACCATGACCACTCTTCTTATTGCTGTTTTTGTGCTGACTTACGCAGCTATCACGCTGGAGCATCAACTCAAGCTGAACAAATCAGCACCTGCGCTGTTGGGGGCTGGAGTGTTGTGGACGCTGTATGCCTTGTACCTTGGCGACAACCAAGCCTTGACCCAGCATCTGAACGAATCTTTGGTGGGAACAGCGCAAATCATCTTCTTTTTGATGGGTGCGATGACGATTGTGGAGGTCATCGACGCACACAACGGGTTTGAGGTGATTACCCAGCGTATCCGTACCCAGCGACTGTCGACGCTGATGTGGTTGGTGGCAACGGTCACGTTCTTCTTAAGCGCTGTGTTGGACAACCTGACGACCGCTATCGTCATGGTGTCCTTGATGAAAAAGCTGCTGCAAGAGCGAGAAGACCGCTTGTTTTTTGCCGGCATGATTGTGATTGCCGCTAACGCAGGTGGTGCTTGGTCGCCTATCGGGGACGTCACCACCACCATGTTGTGGATTGGCGGTCAAGTATCCGCCTTGGGCATCATGAAGACCTTGTTTCTGCCCTCCGTGGTGGCTGCGCTGATACCGTTGACCATCACTGCTTGGCTACTGCGCGGACAAGTGGTGAAAGCCCCCCCACAGCGTACCGTTGCCCCTTCTGCCTCGGCCGCCTTTGAGGGCAAGCTGATGTTCACCTTGGGTCTGGGTATTTTGTTGCTGGTTCCTGTATTTAAAACAACCACAGGTTTGCCACCTTTCATGGGTGTTTTGCTGGGGCTGGGTCTGTTGTGGTTGGTGGGTGACTTGCTGCACAAAAGCAAGGTGGAGGAGGACAAAGCCCATCTCACTTTGGTGGCCTCGCTCTCCCGCATTGACTTGTCATCCCTGACGTTTTTCATCGGTATTTTGTTGTCGGTTGCGGTTTTAGAACATACCCACATCCTCTCCGACTTGGCGCAATGGCTCAATGACAAGGTGGGTCGCTTAGATTTGATTGTGTTGTTGATTGGCTTTGCCAGCGCCGTGGTGGACAACGTACCTTTGGTAGCTGCCAGCATGGGCATGTACAGCATGACCGACTACCCACCAGACAGTTTCATTTGGGAATTTATTGCGTTTTGTGCGGGTACCGGCGGCTCGATGTTGATCATCGGTTCGGCTGCAGGCGTGGCCGCCATGGGGCTAGAGAAGATCGACTTTTTCTGGTACCTCAAGCGCATCTCAGGCTTGGCATTGGCCGGTTATTTGGCGGGTGCTTTGGTGTATGTTGTTCAATTTAATTTAATGGGTTGATTGCGCCATGCGTAAACCAAAACTGCTGGTAGGTCGCCCCACCTACCCCGAAGTCATTGCCCGTTTGCGTGAGCATTTTGAGGTCACCGACAACCAAGACGACCGTACTTGGACAACGCAGACTTGGACCGGCGCACTTAGCCAGCATGAGGCGGCTTTGTGTGTGGGGATTGAGCCCATCAACGAAACCGTGTTGGCGGCTTGCCCACAACTGCGCATCTGCGCCAACTTGAGCGTGGGCTACAACAACTTCGATGTTCCCGCCATGACCCGCTACAAGGTGTTGGCCACCAACGCCCCCGATGTATTGAACGACACCACCGCCGATTTTGGGTTTGCCTTGATGATGGCCGCGGCCAGACGGGTGACCGAGAGCGAAATATTCATTCGCAACGGTGAATGGACGCATTGGCGCTACGACCAGTTTGCGGGTGCGGAAGTTCACCACAGCACCTTGGGCATCATCGGCATGGGGCGCATTGGGCAGGGCATTGCCAAGCGAGGCGCTTTGGGCTTCGGTATGAAAGTCATTTATCACAACCGCAGCCGTTTGGACGCCGCTACCGAAGCCAAGTGCAAAGCCACTTACGTCAGCAAGCAAGAACTGTTGCAACAAGCCGACCATGTGGTGTTGGTGCTGCCGTACTCCAAAGAATCGCACCACATCATTGGAGCGGCAGAGTTGGCGCTGATGAAACCCACC
>RFMX01000113.1 GCA_009927495.1 Betaproteobacteria bacterium | reverse complement strand
CTGCCCTTGCAATGGCAGAACTTCAAGTTGATCGCCTTTGACATGGACTCCACACTCATCAACATCGAGTGCATCGATGAGGTGGCCGATGCGGCGGGCCGCAAAGCTGAAGTTGCCGCCATCACCGAAGCAGCCATGCGGGGCGAAATCGCTGACTACAAAGACAGTTTACGAAGGCGTGTGGCATTACTGGAAGGCGTGCCGCTAGCCGCCATGACAGAAGTGCTGACGCACAGACTGGCTTTGAACCCAGGCGCCATGGCCTTGGTGAACGCCTGCCAACAGGCAGGTATGTCTACCTTGTTGGTCAGCGGCGGGTTTACGTTTTTCACTGACCATGTCCAACAACTGCTGGGCATTGACCACGTGCGTAGCAATGTGCTTGAAGTGGCAGATGGTCATTTAACCGGTCGCATGGTTGATCAGCCTTGGGGCGATATTTGTGATGGCGAGGAAAAACGCCGCATGCTGCTCTCTACTTGCCAAGCCCTTGGGGTAACGTCAGCGCAAGCCATCGCCATGGGGGATGGCGCGAACGATATTCCCATGATGTCTGTAGCGGGTTTGTCGGTGGCCTATCACGCCAAGCCGAAAGTACGCGAAGCCGCCCATGTGGCGATTGACCACGGCGGTTTGGATCGCTTACTGGAATTAATTGGGATCTGACCCCGATTAACGCAGCGCGGCGTAAATGGCTTGGGCCAGCTCTGGCGATATGCCTTCCACGGTGCAAAGGTCTTGCACACTGGCGTCGGCCACGCCTCGTACACCGCCAAAACGCTGCAGCAACTTGGCTCGCTTCTTTGGCCCCACGCCTGGGATGTCTTCCAAGCTGCTGCCCCCTGTTCGCACCTTGGCTCGCTTGGCTCGCATACCGGTGATGGCGAAACGGTGCGCCTCATCGCGGATTTGCGCAACCAACATCAAGGCCGCAGAGTCAGCCTGCAAACTGAGTTTGGGTCGCTCATCGGCGAACACCAATTCCTCCAAACCCACTTTGCGTCCCTCGCCTTTTTCCACGCCCACCAAGCGTGACAGGTCTAAATCGAGGGCGGTGAACACCTCTGTGGCCATGCTGATTTGGCCTTTGCCGCCATCGATCAGCACCAAGTCGGGAAAGCGAGCTTCGCCAGAACGCACCGCCTCGGCCAATTTGCTGTAACGGCGGGTCAAGACTTGGCGCATGGCCGCGTAATCGTCGCCGCCCGTGATGCCTTCGATGTTGTAGCGGCGGTATTCGCTGGCCTGCATTTTGTGGTGGTGGAACACCACGCAGGAGGCCTGCGTGGCCTCACCCGCTGTGTGTGAAATATCAAAACACTCGATGCGAAGGCTGTCCAAGTCTTCCACCGCCATGTCCAGCGCATCCACCAGCGAACGGGTACGCGACTGCTGCGAGCCTTCTTCAGCCAGCAAACGGGCCAATTTCAAGGCGGCGTTTTGCTGCGCCATCTCAAGCCAGACCTTGCGTTGCTCACGGGGTTGGTGGATGACATGCAGTTTCACGCCTGTTTGAGCCGACAAAGCGCTGACCAAGGTTTTATCCACCGCATGGTTGGTGATCAGCGTGGGCGGCAGTGGCACATCCAGGTAGTGCTGGCTTAAAAACGCCTCCAATACCTCCACAGGTTCCGCACCATCGGCATGGGTTGGGAAATAGGGGCTGTCACCCAAATGCCGCCCACCTCGAACCATGGCCAAGTTGACACAGGCTTTGCCCGCTTGCACCACCACGGCCAAGATATCCACATCGCGGTCGTCCACCGTGTCCACGGCTTGTTGGTGCAAGACCTTGGACAAGGCGCTGATTTGGTTGCGCACTTCAGCAGCTTGTTCAAACTCCAAGCGTTCTGCGTGGGTCAACATGCGCTTTTCCAGCGACTGCATCACATCTTGGGTGTGGCCTTGCAGCAATTCGCAAGCACTTTGCACATCGCGTTGGTAGTCCCCTAGGCTGACCATGCCCACACAAGGCGCCGAACAGCGCTTGATTTGATGCAACAAGCAAGGACGGTTGCGGTTGCGAAACACCGTGTCCTCGCAGGTACGCAAGCGAAACACTTTTTGAATCAATTGAATGGCCTCGCGTACCGCCCAAACACTGGGGTAAGGACCAAAGTAATCATGGTGCTTGTCAACTGCACCGCGGTAATACACCACCCTTGGCGCTGCTTTGGGATGGGGATGACCCAAGGCATCGGGGCTACCCTTTTGGGCACGGGTGATTTTCAAATAAGGGTAGCTTTTGTCGTCGCGAAACAAAATGTTGTAACGCGGCTTGAGGGTCTTGATGAGGTTGTTTTCCAGCAGCAAGGCCTCGGCCTCTGAGCGCACCACCGTGGTTTCAAGGCGGGCAATCTTGCCCACCATATGTCCAATGCGGGTGCCACCATGGCTTTTTTGGAAATAACTGCTGACGCGTTTTTTCAGGTGGTTGGCTTTGCCCACATACAGCACTTGGCCTTCAGCGTCGTAATAGCGGTAGACGCCCGGCAGGGGAGGCAAAGCAGCCACTTGCGACAACAACTGCGGATCGAAGGTATCAGGAGCACTCACGCTGCTATGGCAACCGATACCTCGCCCAGGCCAGGGTATTGGGCAGTTAAATGTTGCCCCACAAGCACTGGTACGGGAACCACACAGGTGCCTGTGATGACCGCATCGCCGGCCTGCAGATGCATGCCGTGGCTGATCAGCTCATTGGCTAACCAGGTCAGGGCCACACGGGGGTCGCCTAAAGCGTTGGAACCTTTTCCTAGCGCCACCACCTCGCCGCCACGATTGACCTGCACGGCTTGTGCGGCCAAATCCACGCCACGCCAATCGGTGGTGAGCGCTGCGCCCAGCACCATGTGACTGGCACAAGCAAAGTCGGCGATGAGCTGAGCCTCGCCTGCGGTGACAAAGTCTTGGTAACGGGAATTGGGAATTTCAATGGCCAAATGCAAATCCGCCACTTGCGCCATGACCTGCTGCACGTCAAAGGCGTGGCGCCCTGCGCCAGCACATCGGCCCCCATGCGAAAAGCAAATTCGGCTTCGATGACCTGCATGACATTGCCGTGCATAGAAACCGCAGCGCCATCAGGCAAACAACGCGAAGCCAACAAGCGCCCCGCCAGGGGGCCACTGACGCCAATGTGTTGCTGCCCCGCAGTGCTGGTGGCCGCGATTTTCCAGCCCATGGCTTTGTCACCTGTCGCGGCCAACAAGGCCTGCTGAACCGCATAGCCTTCGCCACGGGTTTGGGGACGCACGATTGCCTCAATGGCTGCGATTTGGTGAGGCGCTTGCCAAGCAGGCAGCAACTGCGCAGCCGCTGCGTGAGCCGATACCCCTACCATTGCCCAACATTGGGCATGGACGCCCAAGGTTCTGCGGGTGGCAGTGGCGCATTGGCTTGCAATAGCTCGACAGACACGCCATCAGGAGATCGCACAAAAGCCATATAGCCATCGCGTGGGGGACGCAAAATGGTCACGCCATGCTGCTGTAAACGCTCGCAACTGGCGTAAATATTGTCAACCGCATAGGCCAAGTGACCAAAATTGCGTCCGCCTTGTAAAACCTCGGGGTCCCAGTTGTGGGTGAGTTCAACTTGGGCGCTGTGGTCGCCAGGCGCTGCTAAAAACACCAAGGTGAAACGCCCAGACGGCACGTCTTTTTGGCGGATCACTTCAAGGCCCAAAGCATCGCGGTAAAACTTCAAAGAAGCATCCAAATCGGTGACACGCACCATGGTGTGCAAATAGCGCATATCAGGGAACCCTTGTGGACTGCCAAGAAATGAATTCCAAAGCGTTGTCCTTTTTCTGCCAAATGCTGGTGAAGCGCAAAACCACGTTCATGTCATTTTCTTTGACCCGCACGTCGTAGTTGCCCATGCCATTGATGATGGCGACACACCCATAGGTGCGAACGGTGACGTCTGAGCGGCGCATGACCTTGTACTTGACCGTGCCAGAGCGCATGGATTCAATATAAGAAGCCTTGTTGTCCAACACCGAACTGGTGTGGATATAGACCAAGTCAGATGAAAACAGCTTCTCCATGGCGGCGAAATCATTGTTCATTTGAGCGGCATAGCGAACGTCTTCAGCCTTTAAGGCCTCATCGCTGCTGACTGGGTTACAAGCACCGCCTGCGGCTTGCGCCAAGCTCATGGATACCCACGCCATGACAAGTCCCATAGATCTCAAAATAAGACGCATCGCAATCTCCTTCAGATGTTTGAAGTGAATGATACGCTTGCCATCTGCAGTCAATGAAGCCCGCACTTAGCCGTAAACCCTTGACAGCTGTTTTTGCAAGCGCCTAAAGGCTTGCGATTTAATCGCCAAACGTTGAACTTGGTCTGGGTTAGGCGTGCAACATTGGGCTGTTGCTTGTGATGCCGCTTTCAAAAATACGCTGGTAGATGCTGCCCAACCCAAGCTGACCGCTGCGGTGGCAGCAGCCCCCAAACACGCCAAATAGGTGCTGTCGAGGTGAGCTATCACGGGCTTGTCCCACACATCAGCCAAGATTTGCATCCACGCCGCACTGCGGGTCGCACCGCCTACCACCAACAGCGTTTCGGCTGTGGTGGTTTGAACCTCCTCACAAGCCCAATACAAGGACAAGGCCACGCCTTCCAACACGGCCCTGAGCATGTCTGCACGGTTGGTTTGCAACGACAGTCCCACGAAACTGCCCTGCGGCTTATCCGTCATCACCGGTAAACGCTCGGGGGACAGATAGGGCAAAAAAACCAAATCGGGGTCAGTGGTAGTCGAAGCCACCAAAGACTCTAGTTCAGCATAGGCCTGCGCCTCAGTTTCCTTTGCTGTGAACTGCAAGGCCCATCGGTGGACACTGCCGGCATTGCTGATGGGACCAATGCGGATATGCCACCCTGGCTCAGGGTAGGGCAGCAAAAAAAAGGGCATGTCCCCCCTGTGAACGTCTTGTGCCAAGGTCGCCACCCAGCCGGAGGTTCCCAGATAGGCATAGCTTTGTGAAGCGTGGGTCATGCCAGCACCCAGCGTGGTGGCTGCAGCGTCGCCCAGCCCACACATCACTTGCAGATCCTGGGGCAAACCTGTGGCTTGGGCAGCTGCGCCATGCACTTGTCCCACCACCTCACCGGCTGCATGCAGCGCAGGCAGGCGAATGGTGTCCAACTGCAAATCGGCCATCCACGCATTTGCCCAATGACCATGGTCAAAGTCATACATGCCGGTGGTGGCAGCGGTGGTGGGGTCGCACACAGCGGAGCCAGTCAAGCGAAAAATAATAAAGTCTTTAGCGCCCAACAGCACTTGCTTGGTTTGGGTGAAATGCGCTGGTTCATGGTCCTTCAAGTGAAGGATTTTGGGCAACACCGAGCCAGCATTGAATGGGTTGCGAGTAACGCGGTCTATGTTCGCTTGCCCTAGTTGGGCGGCTATGTGCGCTGCTTGCTCACCAGCCCTTGCATCCATGTAAAGCACGGCGGAGCGAACCACTTCACCATGGGCGTCAAGCGCAATCATGTCTTGCATTTGGCCGCTGAAGGTCAGTGCCGCCAG
>RFMX01000163.1 GCA_009927495.1 Betaproteobacteria bacterium | reverse complement strand
CAGTTGGCAAAACGCATCCCACCACAACTGCGGGTCTTGCTCGCCAGGGGCATCCGCACTGGGGGCATAGTCACGCGAACAATGATGGTTACAGCGAAACTGGCTATCGACCAACACGGCCTTGATGGCAGAAGAACCGATGTCAAAGCTGGCGATGTACTTCATGTTGTTAACGCGAATTCGCGTCTCCCCATTTTTGAGAAACGATGGCAGCGACCACAATCGCACCGGTCAACATGTCTTGCAAAAAAGAGGGCACATTTAATATGGTGAGCCATTGGCAAGAATGCCAAGCGTGGCCGCGCCCAGCAGCGACCCCAAAACATTGGGCATCCCGCCACGCACCGCCGTGGTCCCCAAAAATGCCGCTGCATAGGCGGGTAAAAACAAGCCATTACCTCCTGTGGGATGGGCAGACCCCAATCGAGAGGCCAGGAGCACCCCTGCGATGGCAGCGGCCAAAGCACACAAACCAAACGCTCCGACTTTGTGCCAAAGCACCGATACCCCCGCCAAACGTGCCGCCCGGTTGTTGCCTCCCACGGCATACAACTGTCGCCCAAAAACCGTTTGGTGCATCACCACCCAAGCCATCAAGACCACGCCCAACATCACCCAAGAAGGCCCGGGCAGACCTGCAAAAACTGCACGCCCCAACCAACTGAAGTGATCGGGGATGTTTTCAAAAACCGTTGAACCACCCGTCAACCAAAAAGTCAGGCCACTCAGCATGGTGCCGGTTGCCAAGGTGGTGATGAAGGACAAAACACCAAAGTAACCCACCAACCAGCCATTGAACATGCCCATCAAGACACACAAGCCCAAAGTCAGCGCAACCGACACCACAACATCTGTTCCAAGGACTGCGAGTTGTGCCGCCATCACACCTGCAAAACTGGCCATGGCACCTACCGACAAATCAAATTCCCCAGCGGCCATCACAAAGGTAGCACCTACTGCAATCAGCACCAAAAAAGCAATTTGGCGAGTGACATTGATGGCGTTGTCAACCGTCGCAAAAGCCTGCGGGCTGAGAAAAGCAAACACGACGCAGACCAGCAGCAAAGAACCAAGCGTAGCGTAGGTGCGCAACCATTGGCGCATGGGTAAAGACATCATGTCAAAGCTTCCTTCATCGATGCTGATGCGGCAGATTGGGCAGAAAAGCACCACGACAACACTTGCGCAGCAGTCAGCTGTTGGTTGGGTAAGTCGGCTACCGTCTTGCCCTCGCGTACCACCACAATGCGGTCAACCCATTGGAGCATTTCATCCAAATCCGAGGTGACCACCACGGCAGCGCCACCCTGATCACAATGGCTTCTCACCAACTGGTGAATGGCTCTGCGGGTACTCACATCCACAGCTTGGGTGGGTTCATCGCATAGCAGCAACTTCGGCTGCATAGCCAGGGCCCTGGCGAAGACCACTTTTTGTTGGTTGCCCCCGCTCAGCTCTGAAACAGCTTGTTCGCTGTCTCTGGCCTTGATGGCAAGCGCCTGCATCCAATGCTTGGCGAAGGCATTTTCACGACCCCGTAGCAGACTGCCTAAACGGCTTAAACGGTGAAGAAAAGACAAACTGAGGTTTTCTCGCACCCTCATCCCGGGTACCAAGGCGTTGTGACGACGGTCCTCAGGGACAAATGCCAAGCCACTGCGAGCAGCAAAAGCAGGCCCTGAAGGTTGATAACTTTGCGTTCGCCAGATCATCTTGCCCGATTGCACGGCTCGCAAGCCCATGAGGGTTTCCAAAATCTCGCTGCGCCCAGCACCCGCTAATCCATACAAGCCCACCAATTCACCTTCATGCACGACCAAATCCACGCCTTGCAATCGGGTATCGACTGTTTGCACATTCTGCATTTGGAGAAGCACAGTGTTATTTGCCACAGCAGCTGACACCTGCGGTGCAGCGCTTTGGGTCTGGCCAGACATGGCGCTCACCAAATCCGCGTGGCTTTGCTTTGCTGTTTCAAGCAAGCCGACCTGTTTGCCGTTACGCAGCACCAAAATGCGCTGAGAAATTTGTAAAACTTCCTCTAATCGGTGACTGACATACAAAACAGCCATGCCATCACGGGTCCAGCGACGTAGCAACTGCATCAGTATTTCGGCATCGTGTGACGTCAATGCAGCAGTTGGTTCATCCAAGATCAACACGCTAGGCTTTTGCATGACACAGCGCAACAGCGCCAGCTGAAAGCGCTGGGTGGGGGTGTAATCCAACACCAAACTGTCCAAGGCAAGCACAAAGCCCACTTCCGAACAAGCCGCCAGGGCTTGCGAACGCATTTGGCTGCGGGAAATCAAGTTGCCCAAAGCAAGGCTTGGAAAAGTGCGACCTATAAACAGGTTGTCTAAACCACTGAGGCTGGCGATCAACTGCGGGTCTTGGTGAACCACCGCCACGCCTTGGCCTTGTGGATGACCTGCATTGTCGATATAGCCTGCATCACAGGCGTAGCTGCCTGTGAGCAAATGGATAAGTGTGGACTTGCCTGCGCCGTTTTCACCGATCAGGCCCAACACTTCTCCAGCCTGAAGCCCCATATCCACCCCATCCAATGCCGTCAGCCCGCCAAACCGCTTGGTCAGGCCGACGCCTTTGAGCAATAGGCTCACTTGGTGATCAAGCTGGCCGGTGCGTACATCTCAGTGGTGGAAGGCTTTTTACCTGCGAATGTGGCTTCCATTTGGGCAGTCACCAACTCGGCCATGCCACGGAAGTTTTGCTTCATGGTGGCCACAAAAGGCGAACCTTTTTTGATCATGTCAGAGGCTTGGCTGGTGCCGTCAATGCCTGTCACCACAATTTCATTGCGGCCTGCAGCTTGAATCGCTTGCGTTGCACCGATGGCAGGTTCGTCCCATGCAGCCCAGACCGCGGTGATAGAGCCTTTAGCGGGGTTGGCAGTCAAGATGCTTTCCATGGATTTACGAGCGTTCTCAATGGGGCCAGGAACCTGCACATGCTGCTCGCTGATAACTTTGATATTGGGGTTCTTTTTCAGCAAGGCGTCCAGCGCTTGTGAGCGCTTGAGCACACCAGGATGGGGGCGATGGGTGAACACCACAATTGAGCCTTTGTTGCCAATGGTTTTGAGCAAATGCTGGCTGATGGCGTCAGACATGGCGGTGTTGTCGCTGGTGGCATTCATCACCATGCCTGGGATAAAGCCTGAGTCGCAACCAAACACAGGAATGCCTTTGGCGGCCGCGGCTGCAATTTGGGTCTTGACTTGGTTGGGATCGGCGCTGACGATGACGATGGCATCGGTTTTGGCAGCAATGGCATCTTCCATGCGGCTGGCCATTTGGCCAAAGTCACCCTTGGTATCGATGACATTGGCCTTCCAGCCTTTTTTACCCGCCAGTTCAGACAAGGTGTTGAGCATTTCGTTGGTGGTCACCGACTGCTGATAGGGGGTGATGAGGGTGATATTTTTAGCCTGTTGTGCTTGTACGGGGGTGGTCAAGGCAAAGGCCAGGGCTGCCGCTGCAAAAGCAAAGTGACGGCGAAAGGGGTTAAAGCGTGCAGAAGTCAAGGGGAGTCTCCGTGGTGTTTATGAAAGGAAGTAACACGAAAAATTCTAACTGCGTCTGAAAAACCTAGGGTTTTTCCTTTATGGCCGCTGCCATGGCTTGGGTGGCCACCTCTTCCAACCAAGCAAAGTCCATGTGCTGATGCGCTTCGCAAAAAAACCAAGGCTCACGCGAGTCCGGCTCCAGCATCACGCCTCGGTCTATCAACTGCCAGCAAAACGCACGGTACAAATTGCTGTTGGTTTTGCGCCAGTCGCGGTAGGTTTGCGGGACCGTGGGCGTGAAATGGATGCCCAGCATAGAGCCAGGGCCGGCAAAAGTGTGTTCAATCCCTGCTTGGGTAAACACGCGACCCAACAAATCGCGTACCCGCTCGCCCACGCGGTTCACGGTTTGCAGGGCATCGGTGTGGGTGAGGATATTCAAGGTGCAATGCGCCGCACTCAGTCCCACCAAATTAGCGGTGTAGGTGCCTCCATGCACCACAGCGCCAGAATGGGCACCGACGACATCCATCACATCCGCACGACCGCCAAAAGCCGCCACCGGATAACCATTGCCCATGGCTTTGGCAAAGGTTGTTAAGTCAGCATAGATGCCATACAAAGCTTGCGCCCCACCTTTGGCCACGCGAAAGCCCGACTTCACTTCATCGATGATGAGCAAAGTGCCATGCGCTGTACACAGGTCGCGCAAACGCGCAAGCCATGCTTGGCTGGCTGCAATACTGCCTGCATTGCCAATGATGGGCTCAAGCACCACACAGGCCAACTGGTGGTCGTGGCGCTGAAACACATCTTCCAAGGCTGCAAAGTCGTTCAAACCGATGATGTCGACCAAGTCATGGGTTTTGGCAGGAATACCGCCACCAAAGGGGATCACTTTCGGTGCTTGGCCGCTGTGAGCGTCCCAGTTTTCGATGTCAGACTTCCACATCAGTTCGTCGTACAAGCCGTGAAAGCCGCCCTCCACCGTCACCATGTGTTGCCTGCCGGTGAATCCCCTGGCGGTTCGCACCGCCCCCATCACCGCTTCAGTGCCAGAGTTAGCAAAGCGCATTTGTCTATCTGCGGACATAAAGCCTTGATTTGCTGAACCACCGTGGTGTCAAGCTCGGTGGCAAAGCCGGTCAAGGTGCCGCCGCTTTGAATTTGGGCGATCACCGCTTGGTCTACCCGCTCGTCGCCATAGCCCAAAATCACCGGCCCATAGCCCAAACGGAAGTCCACATAGGTTTTGCCGTCCACATCGAACAGCTCGCAGCCCTTGGCTCGCTGAATGAACACGGTTCTGTCAGGCCCCCAATAGCGGTAGTTTTCCGCCACGCCTTGGGGCATATGGCGCATTGCTTCTTGCAGCAGTTCAGACTGTCGACTCATCTGTTCTCCCGAAAGTTCATGGCTTCATTCAGCTGGTGGGCTGGCCGTATGGTGGGCGCAGCAACATGCCCACCCGCTCTTCCAACAACTTCACCACATGCAGTTCTGCTGCTTCGTCCCATAGCGGCTTCTTGCCTCTTCAAACAAAGCTTGCGCATGCGCGCCCATGGTGAGTGAGTAACCCTGCGACTGGGCGATTTGGTTGACCAGCCCTAAATCTTTGCAACACAAGGCCAGCGAAAAACTCGGGTCGTAGTGACCTGCAAAAATGGACGGGATGTCGTGCCGCGCCACCCAGCTGTCTCCAGCGCTGGAAGTGATAGCTTCTTGCACCACATTCAATGGCACACCCGCTTTGGCGCCCAGCATCAAGGCCTCGCCAATGGTGGCTGCGCCCACAAACCACAGCAAGTTGGTCAGCAGTTTCACGGTGGCTGCATTGCCTGGTTTGCCGCAATGAAAAATCTTCTCACCAATAACATGAAATATCGGCAAATGCTGGTCGTAGCAGGCTTTGTCGCCGCCCACAAAGATGGACAAACGCCCCAAGGCCGCCATGTCCACCGCATTGGTGACCGGCGCTTCTAAAAAATGAACACCTCTTGCACTGGCGGTGTGAACCAAGCTTTGCGCCAACTCCACCGAACTGGTGGACGTGTCGATCACCGTGGCGCCAGCACGCACATGGGCAAGAACACCGTGTTCACCCAGCATGACTTGGCTAACTTGAGGGGGGCCGGGCAGCGAGGCTATCACCACATCGGCTTGCGCTACGGCCTGCGCCACAGAGTGGGCTTGTTTGGCACCCAAAGCCACCAAATTGGCTGTTTTGTCAGGTACCGAATCCAGCACCGTGACGTCATAGCCTGCGCGAATCAAATTCGCAGCCATGGGGTTGCCCATGTTGCCAACACCGATAAAGGCCAGGTTGGCAATGGGTTCATGATTTTGTAAAGGTCAAAAACTGCGGCTTGTCGCCGAATAAGGCTGGTAGCTAAAACCAAAGCCTCCAAGTAAATCCAAGGCCTCGGCAAACGCATAGGTACGGTAGTGAATGGTTTGTGCCATCAGTGTTGTGTCGCCATCGGCTAAGTAATAGTGCTTGATGAAACCATGGTCAGCAGGCTCGATTTTTTGGGAGTACATCATGCCATTCGAATGGGACTGGCGTAATCATGGTGCGGGCCTTGAACGCCCAGCAGCAATTGCCCTCCCGTTTTCACATGCTGCGCCACTTTAGACAAGCCCTGCCGATTGGGTTCTTCTTGCGCAATGTGGCTGACCAAAAAGGGTTCTTTGTCGCCATCGATCACAAAGTACCAAACGCCGCCATAGGAAAAAGCCAAGTCATAGCTTTGGTCTAGGTGCAGTTCAGTCACATTCTGGTTTTGTAATGTGATTTGGGGGAAAGTTTGCAAGCGTTGCTGCGCAATGGACAACATGGCTTGGGTTAGATCGACACCGGTCAAGGCCACGCTAGGTTGGCGCTTGGCCAAGGTTTCCAATATCAAACCAGTACCACAGCCTATTTCTAAAACATTTGAGAAAGGGAGATGTTGAACCAAACTGTCGACAATTTTGTCGTAATCGTAATAACCTGATGTCATGATTAAGTCGTAATAACCCGACATATTTGTGTAATCGCCCATTGTCTTCCCTGGTAAACAGCTGACCTAGAGTTGAGAAAGCCATAACTTAGCGAGGCTTCTCAAATTTTGGGGCAAGCATATCAGTCTTAAAAGGGCGCGCTTTTCTCATCCAGCCATGACAATGCATAAGCTGCCCATCTAGAATGAACCACTTATAAAGAGCTTTTCTGCCCCCCCCATGCTTTTGTCATCCTTGCTTAAAAAAGGTCTGATGTTCCTAGCAATCGTTTTGGTGGGTTCGGTCTTTTTCCAACGCAATTTGGTGTTGGCCGCCTTTCAAACCAATCCCACTCAAGGTTCTATCGAGTCGGTGGCCAGAGGCGAGCAAATATGGGCTTTGAATTGTTTAAGTTGCCATGGACCGGAGGCGGTCGGTGACGGACCTGCAAGCGCTCAGTTAGCCAAAAGGCCCAAAGACCTGACGATGATTGCCTCACCACCGTTTTTTCCTGACGGCATCTTGGCCTTTCGGATTGCCAACGGAAAAAACACCATGCCTGCATGGCAAGACATACTCACCCCAGACCAAATTTGGGATCTTGTGAGCTTTATCCGCTCCAAGGCCAAAAGACCTGCTTAAAGCGAGATAATGACTTATGGATAAACCCCACGTCTGCACATACTGCAATTTGTCTGAGTCGCGCATCATCGATCGAAGTCCGCTGACTTTGGTTTTTCGCGATGTCTTTCCTGTCTCGCCGGGCCACACCCTCATCATCCCGCGCCGTCACGTCGAATCCTATTTCGACCTCACTGACCAAGAGCGCGAAGACCTCACTTTCATGATGATTCGCGCTAAAAATGTGCTGAAAACTGAGCTAAGCCCTCAAGCCTTCAATATTGGCATCAATGAAGGTTTTGCCGCAGGTCAAACTGTGGCGCACATCACCATGCAACTGATTCCCCGCTTCAAAGGCGATGTCACCGAACCACGCGGTGGTATCCGCTGGATTTTTCCTGATAAAGCTGTTTTTTGGGAAAAGAAACCCACCACAGTCACCACAACAGAAACAAAATGAAAAACAACTGCATCGCGAAACAACTGTCCCTTGCCACCATTCTTTTCTCGCTTGGCTCGTCACTGTGTGCCGCAGAACTCAGCAACGACGACCGGATTTACCAAACTACGTTTGGTGTCATCACCGCCTTTGGCTACAAAAAGCAAATTGACGCCGACCCGATTTGCAAAGGCAAGGCCTATCCCGATTTCGATCTGAACCAGTTTTTAAACGCTATCCCCAAAGACTTCCTTACCCGCCCAGGTCAGCGTGAAGGCATTGCCAACCAATTCAAAGGCTATTTTCAAAATATCGACACCCTGCAGCTCCTTCGGGACAAACGATTCCTGTGTCTTACCAAGAGTTGAAGAAAGGCACGGCTTTGTTGCTGCGCAAAGAAACCGAAAGCAGCGATATGTCCGATTTGTGCCAAAAAATCTACGATGACGCCGACAAGATTTTTAAAACACAAATTCAGAGCATTCAAAAGTTGATCGTGAAAAAATAAGGCTTGTCCATGAAACCCCAAGTTGGCTTTTTCTTTTTGACCCGTACCCGCTTAGCCATAGCCCTGATGGGATTGCTGCTGCTTAGCGCTTGTACCCAAGAGCAACAAAACAAAATTGGACGCGGAATCCAAAACTGGACGGGCACCGATGGCGTACTTGAAATTTATGCTGGTGATAAATTGGTGCGCCGCTTCCTGAAGGTGGACAAACTCAGCACGGCTTTGGGAACAGATGACGGCAAAGCCCGCGACTACCGCTACGGCTATGGGGTTTTTGACGAAAACCTGAATATGCAAGCCGACCCCAACGAAAAACGTGTCTACTTCGAATTCAGCAGCTATTCAAATATTGTGTTCTTTGAAAACCCACACTGAACAAGCCTAGGGCTTCAACCAGCAGACCAATTGGGTTTTCGTTTGTCCAAGAAAGCTTGAAAGCCCTCTTGGGCACTGTCTTCCATCATGTTGCAAGCCATGGTTTGGCCCGCCAACTGATACGCTGCGCTCAAGCCCATCTCCAGCTGTTGGTAAAACAAAGCTTTACCTAATCGAACCGCAGGCTCTGGTTTAGCCGCGATCTTGAGGCACAACTGTAAAACCGCCTCACCCAGGCTATCAGCCTGCACCACTTGGTTGATCAAACCACGCTCTTTGGCGGTATCCGCGTCGATAAAGTCGCCAGTCAATAGCATTTCCATCGCCTGCTTGCGGTGCATATTGCGGCTTAATCCCACGCTGGGGGTCGAACAAAACAAGCCATAGTTGATGCCTGATACGGCAAACCGAGCGTCTTGGCTGGCCACAGCCAAATCACACATGCTGACCAACTGGCACCCTGCCGCAGTGGCAATGCCTTGTACTTGCGCGATCACGGGTTGAGGCAGATTTTGAATACGCGACATCATCCGGCTGCACTGGGCAAACAATTGGGTATAGAAATCGTGGTCGGGGTGGTTGCGCATTTCACGCAAATCGTGTCCGGCGCTGAAGGCGCGGCCCCCTGCCGCAATGACCACCACGCGAGTCGAAGCGTCTTGCGCCACCGTTTGCAGAGCGTCGTCCAAGGCGCTGAGCATCTCGCTTGACAGCGCATTGAAGCTGTCGGGACGGTTGAGCACCAAACGCGTCACGCCAACGGCAGGCGATTCCCTCAAAACCCAATCGTTCATGGTGTATCTTCTCCTTTGAAACCTGTCTTTTCCTTCGCCCATGCCACCCAACCAGCCAGCCCTGATTTATCTCAGGCCCGATGATCCGCTGCCAGACCCTTCAACAGCATGGGATGGTTCCCATGGCGTGGCGGGCTTACTTGCTGCAGGCGGTGGTCTGGCTGTGGAGCGTCTCCGAGAAGCTTACAGCAAAGGCTGCTTTCCTTGGTTTAGCGCAGGTCAACCTGTGTTGTGGTGGAGCCCTGACCCTCGAATGGTCTTGCAGGTCGCGCATTTCCGCTTCCACCGCTCCCTGCGGCAATGGATGAAGACGCAAAAAAATTGGGAGATCCGTATAGACACCGCCTTTGATGCGGTCATTGAGCATTGCGCGAAAGCGCCTCGCCCTGGGCAAAACGGCACTTGGATCGTGGCGGACATGGTCAGCGCTTACAAGGCCTTGTATGCCGCCGGTTTTGCCCATAGCGTGGAGACTTGGATCGATGGCCAGCTTTGCGGCGGTCTTTATTGCGTCAGCATTGGACATGCCGTGTTTGGTGAATCCATGTTCAGCTTGGTACCGAATGGCTCCAAAATCGCTTTGGCTGCTTTGGTGGCTTTTTGTAAAGCCCACCAAGTCAGCATGGTGGACTGCCAACAAAACACCCCCCATTTGGCTTTGATGGGAGGAGGCGAGCTACCCAGACGCGAGTTTCTTGAACATATCCGTGTTGCCCAAACGCTGCCCCCATTGCGCTGGCAATTCGAGCCTTTATACTGGTCTGAACTTTTAACCCTTACCGCTTCGCTGTGACCCATCTCAAGGATTTGCCGCTCCAATCGTTGCAGTTTTATGCAACAGCGCCCTATCCTTGTAGCTACTTAGCTGATAGACAGGCCAGGTCTCAGGTGGCCACCCCTAGCCATCTGATCCACAACGATACTTACTCTGAACTGGTCGCCAAAGGCTTTCGCCGCAGCGGCATGTTCACCTACCGACCCTATTGCGATGGTTGCCGCGCCTGCGTGCCTTTACGCATCAAGGTCGATGAGTTCAAGGCAACACGCAGTCAGCGTAGAGCTTTAAAGCAGCATGAGGATTTGCAGCCGCGCATATCCAAATTGGTTTATGCCCCCGAGCATTACCAGTTGTACCTTG
Source organism: Betaproteobacteria bacterium (assembly GCA_009927495.1). Classification (GTDB taxonomy): domain Bacteria; phylum Pseudomonadota; class Gammaproteobacteria; order Burkholderiales; family Burkholderiaceae_C; genus Limnohabitans. The sequence goes on along the minus strand of RFMX01000163.1, from coordinate 8,892 downwards.
CCTACCAAAATGGACGCCATGCAGGTGGCGGCATGGACCAAGACAGCGTGGAACAGTACACCCAGTTTTTGTTGCAAAGCAGAGTTAACTCGCGTCTGGTGGAATTTCGAAGCCCCGATCCACAAACGCCTGAGGGTGCTTTGCGCATGGTGTCTATTTTGGATGTCCTCAATGACGGGCTGTCTGCGGTTTACACCTTTTATGACCCCTTGGCCGCCAAAGGCTTGGGCACCTTTTGCATTCTGTGGCAAATTGAACAAGCCCGAACGCTTGGCTTGCCCTATGTGTATTTGGGCTACTGGATCAGCCAAAGTACCAAGATGAACTACAAAGCCCAGTTTGGCCCCCACCAAGTGCTGATCGAAGGCGAGTGGGAAGACGTCTGAAAACCCCCTTGTAAGATATCGCTATGCGAAAAGTAATAGCAGGCCAAACACCTTCTCCCTCCATTCAGGTTTTAGAACGTATGTTCGCCCTGATAGATGTATTGGCAGGCAAAGAAGGCTCAGCGACTCTGAAGGACATCAGCGAAAAGACGGGCTTACACCCTTCTACCACCCATCGCATCTTGAATGATTTGGTGCTGGGGCGCTATGTAGACCGCCCCGAATCAGGGCATTACCGACTGGGAATGCGTTTGCTGGAGTTAGGCAACTGCGTCAAAGCGCGTCTCAATGTCAGAGATGTCGCACTGGAGCCGATGCAAGATTTGCATCAACTCACCCAACAACCGGTGAACCTCAGTGTTCGTCAAGGGGATGAGATCGTCTACATAGAACGCGCTTACAGCGAGCGCTCAGGTATGCAAGTGGTGCGTGCCATCGGGGGCAGAGCCCCCCTGCATTTGACCTCAGTTGGTAAATTGTTTTTAGCCGCCGACGACAACGTGCGAGTTCGGGCCTATGCCAACCGAACCGGCTTGCCTGGGCACACCCGCAACAGCATCACCCAATTGGCTGCGCTGGAAAAAGAAATTGCCAAATCTCGCCAGTCAGGCGTGGCCAGTGACAACGAGGAGCTTGAGTTGGGAGTCAGGTGCATGGCCGCCGGCATATACGATGACCAAGGCAAGCTGATTGCCGGTTTGTCAATATCTGCACCTGCAGACCGGCTAGATGAATCGTGGTTGCCTAAATTACTAGACACCGCCCAGCAAATTTCATTGCAACTGGGGCATAGCACCCAGCCTTAGGAAGAAGCAAGCGGGTGACGGGTTTCTACCCAGCGCCTAACGCGCTCGGCGTCTGCGATACGGCTGAATTTACCGGCAGAGTCCAAAAAGACCATGATCAATTTACGACCAGCCACCTTGGCTTGCATTACCAAGCACTGACCTGCCTCGGAGATATAGCCGGTTTTTTGCAAGTCGATATCCCAATTGGGATTGGAGACCAAGCGGTTGGTGGAGCGGTATTTCAAGGTTTTATGACCTACTTCGACTTGGAAACCATTCGAGGTAGACAACTCACGCAGGGTGGGATCATTCGCAGCAAAGGCCACCAAGGTAGCCAAATCTTTGGCACTTGATTGATTGCGGCTTGACAAACCCGTGGGTTCAGCATAGCGGGTGTCACGCATACCTAATTGGGCTGCTTTGGCATTCATTTGCGCAATGAATGCATCAATTCCTGCGGGGTAGGTACGACCTAAGGCGTGGGCAGCACGGTTTTCGCTGGACATCAGCGCCAAATGCAACAACTCACCGCGAGTCAAGGTGGTACCTGGGCGCAAACGTGAACCGCTGCCTTTTTCGGTATCAATGTCATCAACAGAAATAGTGATGGACTCGTCCATATCGAGATTGGCCTCGCGCACAACCAAAGCAGTCATCAACTTGGTGATAGAAGCGATAGGCAAAATTGCTTGGTCATTTTTGCTAAGCAAGACCTCTTGGGTGTCTTGGTCAATCACGTAGGCCACGCTGGACTTAAGTGCAATTTGATCGTCTTCAACCGAATGCAAGCCCGCCAGTTTGCCAAAGGAAGGCCGAGGTGGAATAGCTTTGTAAACACGTACTTTTTTCTTGGCAACTGCAACCGATTTGGTTTTCAGTTTTTTGTTGACAGTTCCAGCCTGTGAGGAAGGTGCCCAAGCCAAAAGGGCGGCAACGCAAAAAGCAACAAAAAAATGTGTATTCAAACTTTTCAACATGGTGTCCCAGTGAAGGCCCCGATCAACCTAGATGCACTAGTGTAGTGCGATTTAAAATTACACGCAAGATCAATGACTTGCGTGTAATTTTTCAGGTAAACAGCTGGCTGTATCTTGACAAATATGACAAGAACAACCGCCTGTATTAGCCTTGCGCCGCTACGCGTTCAGCTTTACTCTGCAATTTATTCAAAGCACTTAAGTATGCTTTTGCAGAGGCGACAACGATATCAGGGTCGGCTCCTACACCGTTCACAATGCGTCCGTTGTTTTGAAGCCTCACAGTGACTTCACCTTGGCTTTCTGTGGAGCCACTGATGGCGTTGACTGAATAAAGCACCATCTCAGCGCCGCTTTGCACATGCTTTTCAATGGCTTTCAAGGAGGCATCGACTGGTCCGTTACCATGCGCTTCACAGGAAATCTCTTTGCCTTGGTCGGTGATGACGATAGAGGCAAAAGGCATCTCCCCAGTTTCACTGTGTTGCGACAACTTCACAAAGGAAAACACGTCGTTGTCGTGTGAAACGCTTTCTTCACTGACCAATGCCAAGATATCTTCGTCAAAGATGTCGCTTTTACGGTCAGCCAATTCTTTAAAGCGACCAAAAGCGGCATTGGTTTCGGCTTCGCTGTCAAGCTCTACACCCAAGTCCTGTAAGCGCTGCTTGAAGGCATTGCGCCCACTCAGCTTGCCCAACACGATTTTGTTGGACCCCCAACCTACATCCTCTGCCCGCATGATTTCGTAGGTGTCACGCGCTTTCAAAACACCATCTTGGTGAATACCTGAAGCATGGGCAAAGGCATTGGCACCCACCACGGCTTTATTGGGTTGAACCACAAAACCCGTGGTCTGACTGACCATTCGACTGGCCGCCAAAATATGTTTGGTGTCTATGCCAAGCTCAAGCCCGAAATAGTCCTTTCGGGTTTTGACTGCCATGACAATTTCTTCCAAAGAGCAATTGCCTGCCCGCTCGCCCAAGCCATTGATGGTGCATTCGACCTGTCTAGCGCCGCCAATTTGAACGCCAGCCAAAGAATTAGCCACCGCCATGCCAAGGTCGTTATGACAATGGACCGACCAAATAGCTTTGTCGGAGTTCGGTATGCGCTCTCTTAATGTCTTGATAAAGAGGCCGTACAACTCGGGGACTGCATAGCCCACGGTATCAGGCACATTGATGGTGGTTGCACCTTCAGCGATCACCGCCTCCAAAATACGACATAAAAAATCCATATCGCTTCGGTAGCCGTCTTCTGGACTGAACTCCACATCGGCCACCAAGTTGCGGGCGAAACGAACAGACTGCTTGGCTTGCTCAAACACTTGGTCTGGCGTCATGCGAAGCTTCTTTTCCATGTGCAAGGCAGAGGTGGCAATGAAAGTGTGGATACGCGACTGTTTAGCGCCTTTCAGCGCCTCAGCGGCACGTGAGATGTCTCTGTCATTGGCACGAGATAAAGAGCAAACGGTGGACTCGGTGATGGCGTTGGCAATTGCCTTGACTGCTTCAAAATCGCCATCAGAACTGGCAGCAAAACCAGCTTCGATCACATCGACTCGCAAGCGTTCAAGTTGCCTGGCGATTCGCAACTTTTCATCGCGTGTCATGGAGGCGCCGGGTGACTGCTCACCATCACGCAAAGTGGTGTCAAAAATAATCAATTTATCAGCCATATTTAAGCTCCTGAAAATTCAATCTTCCGATGCAACCCGTTCAGCCCCAATGAAAAAGGCCCGATGCGGTAAGCAAACGGGCCTTGGGGAAAATCGCGCAAACGCTACTGATCCAGCCCGTGAAAGCTTTGAAGCAGTAGTAGAAGTGCAATATTCATAGTCCAAATGTATCACAGGCTAATGTGCGCAACATCGCCAGGGAATGACTTCTCAGTGCAAGCCTTTTTCATCTGGCTCATCTGTGGAGGTACTGATGACACTGGTAGGCAGGCCCTTGTACTTTCGCCATGCATACACCACATAGCCGCTCATCCCATAGAAAAGAAACAAACTGAAAAGCACTGTGGGCGGATGGATGTTGATCAAGGCGATGACCAGCGCGATGGAAACAATGACGGCAAACGGCACGCTTTTGCGCATCTGGAAATCTTTGAAGCTGTAGAAAGGGACATTGCTGACCATGGTCAAACCAGCATAAAGACACACCACAAACATCAGCCAACGGTTATCTGAAGGTACAAATTCAAGATCGGTCATCAACCAAATAAAACCCATCACCAAAGCTGCCGCCGCGGGGGAAGGCAAGCCTTGAAAGAACCGCTTATCAACCGCCGTGGTGTTCACATTGAAGCGAGCCAAGCGCAGCGCAGCGCAGGCGCAGTAGACAAAGGCGGCAAACCAACCCCAACGACCCAGGTCTTTTAATGCCCACTCGTAAGTGATGAGGGCAGGCGCAGCACCAAAGGACACCATATCGGCCAAGGAGTCCATTTGTGCACCGAATTCAGTTTGGGTGTTGGTCATGCGCGCAACCCGACCGTCTAAGCTGTCCAACACGATTGAACAAAAAATAGCGATGGCAGACGCCTCAAAGCGATTGTTCATGGCCATCACGATGGCATAAAAACCGCCAAACAAAGCAGCCAAAGTGAAGAGATTGGGCAAGACATAAATGCCCTTTCTCAACCGGCTGCGAGGTTGTTCGTCGATGAGGTCTTCTGAATCTGACATGGCCATGGTGTTAAAGGGTTGCCAACACGGTGGTGGTGGCGCTGACTTTGTCACCAGGCGCCACTTTGGGGATGGCACTCAGAGGCAAATACACATCCACACGGGAGCCAAAGCGAATGAAACCATAGCGTTCCCCTTTGGCCAGCACATCGGCAGGATGCACATAGCAAAGAATACGTCTGGCGATCAATCCCGCGACCTGGACCAAGGTAACCACATGCTGTTGCCCATTCACGGTGGCATCAACCACCACCGCATTTCGCTCATTTTCCGATGATGCCTTGTCAAGATCAGCGTTGACAAACAGACCAGGGAAATACTGAACAGCGCGAACAACACCATCCACACAGGCACGGTTGCTGTGAACATTGAACACGTTCATGAACACGCTGATGAGCAATGCATCTCGGTCAGCATAGGGGTCACGAACCTTTTCAATCTTGACAATACGGCCATCCGCAGGCGAGAGCACAGCGTTGGCTTGGTCAGGCACAGGACGCGGTGGATCGCGAAAAAACTGCAACACAAAAACCAACACAATATAGAAAGGAATGGCTGCAACACCACCCCAAAGCATGGTCGCCAACAGACTCAGCACAACGGCCAAGCCTATGAACGGCCATCCTTCACGCGCCAGAATGGGATGCGGGTAGTGGTTCATCAGTTACGGGTCTGATCGACCAGTTTGTTTTTGGCAATCCAAGGCATCATGGCGCGCAGCTGGGCACCCACAACTTCTATGGAGTGGTCCGCGGTCAAACGTCGACGCGCTGTCATGCTGGGGTAGCCAGTTCGGCCTTCCAAAATGAACATCTTCGCGTATTCACCGGTTTGAATACGCTTTAGAGCGTTACGCATGGCGACACGAGACTCTTCGTTGATCACTTCAGGGCCGGTGACATATTCACCATACTCTGCATTGTTGGAAATGGAGTAATTCATGTTGGCAATACCGCCTTCATAAATCAGGTCGACGATCAATTTCAATTCGTGCAGGCACTCAAAATAAGCCATCTCAGGGGCATAACCGGCTTCCACCAAAGTCTCGTAGCCCATCTTGATCAATTCAACCGCGCCACCGCACAAAACAGTTTGCTCGCCGAACAAGTCTGTTTCGGTTTCTTCACGGAAATTGGTTTCAATGATGCCGGCTTTGCCGCCACCGTTGGCCATGGCATAGCTGAGAGCCAAATCACGTGCTTTGCCGCTTTTGTCTTGGTGAATTGCCACTAAATGGGGAACGCCACCGCCTTGGGTGTAAGTAGAACGCACGGTGTGACCAGGTGCCTTGGGAGCGACCATCCACACATCCAAGTCAGCCCGAGGAACCACTTGGTTGTAATGCACGTTAAAGCCATGCGCAAAGGCAAGGGATGCGCCTTGCTTCATATGGGGGGCCACATTGTTGTTGTAGACCTCGGAAATTTGCTCATCGGGCAACAAAATCATCACCACGTCTGCGGCCTTGACCGCATCGTTGACTTCCATGACATTCAAGCCGGCTTTGCCCACTTTGTCCCAAGATGCGCCGCCTTTGCGCAGTCCAACCACCACTTTGACGCCACTGTCATTGAGGTTTTGGGCGTGTGCATGTCCTTGTGAACCATAGCCAATGATGGCCACGGTTTTGCCTTTGATGAGGCTCAGATCACAGTCTTTGTCGTAATAGACTTTCATGGGGTTCTCCTAAAAAATGGGGGTTATTAAACGCGCAAAACACGTTCGCCGCGACCAATACCGCAGGCTCCGGTGCGCACAGTTTCCAAAATGGCGCTGTTTTCGATCGCCTCTAAGAAGGCATCGTTTTTGGCCACATCGCCAGTCAGTTCAATGGTGTAACTTTTATCGGTCACATCAATCACACGGCCACGAAAAATATCGGCCATGCGTTTCATTTCTTCACGCTCTTTACCTACGGCGCGGACTTTAACCATCATCAGTTCACGTTCGGTGTAAGCACCTTCGGTTAAATCAACCACTTTCACCACTTCGATAAGTCGGTTCAAGTGTTTGGTGATTTGCTCAATCACATCGTCTGAGCCAGAAGTCTGCAAAGTGATACGCGACAAACTGGGGTCTTCGGTAGGCGCGACCGTCAGCGACTCGATGTTGTAGCCCCGCGCAGAGAACAAGCCAACCACTCTGGACAAGGCCCCAGGTTCGTTTTCAATCAGCACAGCAATAATATGTTTCATAGTGGATTCCTCTTTTCGCAACCCTCCCCCACAGGCGGTAACCTGCAGGCTCGGTTGTCAATAGATTCGCCTGTAAAAAATTTTCGAAGTTAAAGGTCTTCACTGCCCAAAAGCATTTCAGTAATGCCTTTGCCAGCTTGAACCATGGGGAAGACATTCTCAGTAGGGTCTGTTCGGAAGTCCATGAAGACAGTTCGGTCCTTGAGTCTTCTTGCCTCGCGAAGCGCGGGTTCGACATCCTCAGGTCGCTCGATCAACATTCCCACATGGCCATAGGCCTCAGCCAATTTGACAAAGTCTGGCAAGGCATCCATGTAACTGTGGCTGTAGCGGCCTGAGTATTCAATTTCTTGCCATTGCCTGACCATACCCAAATAGCGGTTGTTCAGCGCCACGATTTTGATAGGCGTGTTGTATTGCAAACAGGTGGAGAGTTCTTGAATACACATTTGCACCGAGCCCTCGCCGGTGATGCAATACACCTCGCTGTCTGGCTTAGCCAATTTGATGCCCATGGCATAAGGGATGCCCACACCCATGGTGCCTAGGCCGCCAGAATTGATCCAGCGGCGAGGTTGGTCAAAACGGTAATACTGAGCAGCCCACATTTGGTGCTGCCCCACATCAGAGGTGACGTAGGCATCGGCATCTTTGGTCATATTCCATAAAGTCTCGACCACATACTGAGGTTTGATGACATCAGAACTTCCATGGTCATATTTCAGGCAATCGCGTGAACGCCAAGCTTCAATGGTTTCCCACCATGCTGCCAAACTTCGCGGGTCGGGCTTAGCAGCCAACTCGCGCAACATACCGATCATTTCTGTGAGAACTTCCTTGACATCGCCAACGATAGGAATATCGACCTTGACGCGTTTGGAAATGCTGGATGGATCGATGTCGATATGGATGATCTTTCGTTCGTTTTGAGCGAAGTGCTTGGGGTTACCAATCACCCTGTCGTCAAAACGTGCGCCCACAGCCAACAGTACATCGCAGTTTTGCATCGCATTGTTCGCCTCAATGGTGCCATGCATACCCAACATACCCAAAAACTTACGGTCGCTAGCTGGGTAGGCTCCGAGCCCCATCAACGTATTGGTACACGGGTAACCCAGCATATCGACCAAGGTGCGCAGCTCGGCAGACGCCTCGCTCATAAGCACGCCACCGCCGGTGTAAATAAAGGGTCGCTTGGCGGCCACCAAAAGCTGCAAGGCTTTGCGGATTTGACCGCTGTGGCCTTTGCGCACAGGGTTGTAGGAACGCATGTCTACAGAGGTTGGATAGCCTGTGTACATGGTTCTTTTGAAAGACACATCTTTCGGGATATCAACCACCACAGGGCCTGGACGACCTGTACGCGCAATGTGAAAGGCCTTTTTCATGATGTCGGCCATGTCCCGTACATCTTTGACCAAAAAATTATGTTTCACAATGGGGCGGGTGATACCCACGGTATCGCATTCTTGAAAGGCATCAAGTCCAATCGCATGGGTAGGCACTTGCCCCGTGATGATGACCATGGGAATACTGTCCATATAGGCAGTAGCAATACCCGTCACCGCATTGGTCACGCCCGGACCCGAAGTCACCAGCGCTACACCGACTTCACCGGTTGCTCGAGCATAGCCGTCAGCTGCATGAACCGCCGCCTGCTCATGACGAACCAACACATGTTCAATCGTGTTTTGTTTGTAAAGGGCGTCGTAAATGTGCAAAACAGCGCCGCCTGGGTAACCCCAGACAAATTGGACACCTTCTGCCTGCAAAGATTTGACCAAGATATCGGAGCCATTGATTTCGATAGGGGTTTGGCTCAGCGCACTTGCCTGAGCAGCGGATTGGAGC
>RFMX01000292.1 GCA_009927495.1 Betaproteobacteria bacterium | reverse complement strand
TCCGCCTTAGATATTTCCATGATGTAACCTTTGTGAATTTCGCAAACGAAAAAACTAGGGTGCCTTTTTGCAACTTCTTATGAAAGTGCATCAAGACTTTGGATTTCAAGCTATAGGCGTTTAACACCAAACTTGAACCCTTTTAGTTTGACAGCCGAGCATTATGGCATTGAAATACCCGTGATTGACCCTATTCAACTGCGCCAACGCCCAATGCCATAATAAAAATGACTTGCTTTAACGCCCATTACCCTCTTTTCTTCACTTGACGCAATAAAGTCTCACAACACCCTTGGCTTCTGACAAAGAACTTTCAGACTTTCTGATTGGCATAGAAAAACGCGCGTTCAAAAGAACAGTCTTTCATGTCCGTGATGACGAGTCGGCGCTTGATATTGTTCAAGACAGCATGATGAAATTGGCTGAGCATTATGGAGACAAGCCTATTACCGAGTTGCCGATGTTGTTTCAAAGAATCTTGTCAAATACGACTTTGGACTGGTTCAGACGGCAAAAAACCCGAAAGGCTCTTTTTTCCAATTTCAGTGACTTCGGAACTGAGCAAGGTGATGATGAATTTGACGTTTTGGACGTCTTAACATCTCATTTAGGTACCGAAAGCGCTTTAGATGAATTCGTTAGAACCCAAACATTTGAAAAAATTGAGAAAGAAATACAAAATTTACCAGGACGTCAACGAGAAGCTTTTCTGTTGCGTTATTGGGAGGACTTGGATGTGGCTGAAACTGCAGCAGCCATGGGGTGCTCTGAAGGCAGTGTCAAAACACATTGCTCTAGAGCCGTGCAATCCTTGTTCAAAGCTTTGAGTTCAAAGGGAATCCGACCATGAAACATTTACCCTCTGCCACAACGACGCAAGACCTGCTGGGCAAGCGCTTAGCCATAATGCTCGACGACAACACCGATTTGTCCTACGAGGTGACAGAGCGCTTACGCGCAGCGCGAACCCGCGCCTTATCTATCAGACGAATAACCCAGCCGCAGCTCCAAACCGCTCAGGAAATTCAAGCCCAAAACGGCTTGGCCCTGCTGAAATTTCCCGGCCAAATTCAATTGTTTTTCCAGACCTTCGGCTCCCTCATTCCTCTTTTGGGCTTGGTCGCAGGCTTGGTTTTGATTCATGAGTTCCACAACGACCAATCTGCACTCGAATTGGCAGAAATCGACTCGGCACTTTTGATCGATGATTTGCCCCCAAATGCCTACACAGACCCTTCATTTCTCGACTACCTGAAATACGAAGTCAATTCCCCGCAAAATTGATGTTTGAATTCATACGCATCTCCATTTACCCAAGCTTTCACCAACCTAGGTCATGGATGGCATGTATATTGGTGGTGTTTAGTTGTGCATTGACTTGCGCAAACGCTGCCGATGCGCTTGATAAGGCAGAAAAAACCCTGAATTCCCTTGATACCTCCCCTCGCTGGTCCGAACTTAGTGAGGCGCAGCAAAAAGCATTGCTGCCGCTACAAACACTTTGGCCCACGCTTGATGTCAACCGTAAGCGCAAGTGGTTGGCCATCGCTCAAAATTTTTCTGACATGAGCGAATCCTCCCAGATATTGGCTCAAGAGCGTATGCGCGAGTGGGCCGCACTCAGCCCTCTTCAGCGCTCACAAGCCCGTTTGAATTTTGCCCAAGCCAAGCAACTCTCGCCTGACGAAAAATTAGCCAAATGGGAAGCCTATCAAGCGCTAAATGAAGAGGAAAAACAAAAACTACCTTCGTCTCGCTTCCTGCTACCAAGGGGCAGCGCTTGCTGTCAAACCTATCCCCTGCTAAACTGACCACCCCACCTGTGAAAAAAGAAGGCCAGAATTCCTCGCCACGGATTGATACGAGCCAACTTAACCCATTTACTTTGCTGCCTGCCCATATTCAGGTGACAAATCGACCCGCTGTGGTCCAATGACACTGCAAACTGACTTCGCTGACATACCCGCCCCAAACTTGCCAAGCGCTTCACTGCTGAGGCGAATGAGTTGTTGGTTTTATGAAGGGATGCTGCTTTTTGGTGTGTTATTCATTGCAGGCTATCTTTTTGGTACGCTGACACAAACACGTCACGCCATGAATAACCGCCTCGGCCTTCAAGCATTTGTCTTTTTGGTTCTGGCGCTTTATTTCACCTTTTTTTGGCATAAAGGCCACACACTGGCCATGAAGACATGGCATTTAAAAATCACCCAACGCAACGGTGGCGCCTTGTCGCGACAACAAGCCCTCATCAGGTATTTACTCGCTTGGATTTGGTTTGTTCCGCCACTGACGATGACATGGCTCTTGAATGGCTCTAGCGGGCTAGGGGTTTTGGCGGTGTGCGTTTGGGTGGTTTTCTGGGCGCTGCTGAGCAAACTCCACCCCGATAAACAGTTTTGGCATGACGAGTGGTCAAAGACTCGGGTGGTGGATACTCGACAAAAAATCTCCTCTGAACCAACTGTAACCAGCCTATGAAACCTGCTTTTTCTTTGTGTGTGTACTGCGGCTCACGCCCTGGCAGACTTGAAGCATTCACTCAAACAGCAAAAGCCGTTGGTGAATGGATAGGTCGACACCAAGGCCAGTTGGTTTACGGTGGTGGCAACAGCGGCTTGATGGGCATTGTGGCCGTGGCCACCCAGCAAGCGGGAGGCAGAGTGGTGGGCATCATTCCCCACAGCTTGGCTGAAAAAGAGCTGGCTCGCGACGATTGCGACGAGTTCCACTTGGTGGACAACATGCACCAACGCAAGCACATGATGGCTGAGCGAGCCGACGCTTTTCTTGCCCTGCCTGGTGGCATAGGCACGTTTGAGGAATTTTTTGAAGTCTGGACATGGCGCCAGTTGGGCTACCACAACAAACCGATTGGTTTGCTCAATGTTGATGGGTATTACGACGGCTTATTGGCGTTCATGAATACCACCGTCAACGATGGTTTTGTGTCTGACTGGCAGATGACTTTGATTCAGCAGTCAGCCAACTTAGAGCAACTTTTGCCCTTGTTGATACAAAAAGCAGGCTTGTCTGAGGGCAAGGGCTTGGACGCGATTTAAACCGCAGACTCGTCGGTCTCACCAGTCCGAATACGAATGACTCGCTCAACGGGCGTGACAAAGATTTTTCCGTCCCCAATCTTGCCTGTACGCGCAGCAGTCACGATAGCGTCGACACAGCGATCAACATCGATTGTCTTAACCACCACTTCAACCTTGACCTTGGGTAAAAAATCCACCACATACTCGGCACCTCGGTACAACTCGGTATGGCCTTTTTGACGGCCAAAGCCTTTGACTTCGGTGACGGTCAGGCCGGTGACGCCGCATTCGGCCAAAGCCTCACGGACCTCTTCAAGCTTGAAGGGTTTGATGACGGCGGTGATTTGTTTCATAGGGAATTTCCTTGGTCTCACAGAAAAAAGGGTTTGTCAGGAACGGAAATGGCTGGTTATAGGATAACGCCAATCTTTGCCGAAACCTCTGTGGGTGATGCGGATGCCTATGGGCGCTTGGCGGCGCTTGTATTCGTTCACACGAATCAATCGCGTCACTTTTTCCACATCAGTTAGCGAAAACCCCGCGTTGACGATGTCTTGGGCGCTTTGGTCTTGTTCCATGTAGCAAGCCAAAATCGCGTCAAGCACCTCGTAGGGGGGCAAACTGTCTTGGTCGGTTTGGTCAGGACGAAGTTCTGCGCTGGGAGGACGGGTGATGATGCGTTCGGGGATGGGCGAAGCACCGCGTCCATAGGGGTCATGCTGGTTTCGCCACTCAGCCAACTGGTAAACCAAGGTTTTGGCCACATCCTTGATGACCGCAAAGCCACCCGCCATGTCGCCGTACAAAGTGCAATAGCCGGTGGCCATTTCGCTCTTGTTGCCTGTGGTCAAGACAATCGCGCCAAGTTTGTTCGACAACGCCATCAGCAAGGTGCCACGAACCCGTGCTTGTATGTTTTCCTCGGTCGCGTCCAAAGGCATGCCCGCAAAATCAGTCTCGAGTGTTTGCAAAAACGCGTCAAACATAGGAACGATAGATTTTTCGTCATACCGCACCCCCATTCGTTGCGCCATGTCTCTGGCATCGGTCAAACTGATGTCTGCGGTATAGGGAGAAGGCATCATGACGCAGCGTACGTTTTGTGGACCCAAGGCATCCACTGCAATCGCCAGCACCACAGCCGAATCTATTCCACCAGATAAGCCAATCAGCGCACCTGGAAAACGGTTCTTACCTAGGTAATCGCGAACACCCAACACCAGCGCATCCCAGACTTCGGCCAGTTCGGTTTGCAAAGGCACAGTGGCGGCTTGCAACACGGCTTGACCATCGACTGATGGAACTGACACATGGAAATCTGCTTCAACAAACCCTTGGGCTCTGCCCGCTAGTTCACCCGTGGCTTCAAGCGCGAACGACCGCCCTTCAAAAACGACTTCATCTTGGCCGCCCACCAAATGCGCATAGACCAATGGCAAACCAGTGGCCAAGCAGCGCACTCGCATTTGGTGTTCGCGTTCCTGTGCCTTGCCCATGTGAAATGGAGACGCATTGATAACAGCCAACAACTGTGCTCCGGCGGCTTTGAGGTCTGCGGCAGGTTGCTCAAACCAGGCGTCTTCGCAAATCAGCAAGCCCACTTTCACGCCCTGCACCTCAAACACACAAGGCTGTTTGCCAGGTTTGAAATAGCGACGCTCATCGAACACCTGGTAATTGGGTAACTCACGTTTGGCGTAGCTGGCAACTACCTTGCCTTCGCACAGCACGGAAGCCATGTTCAAGCGCAAACTGACTGCCACCGAGCGGGTACGTTCATCATGGCCGCTGGGGTGGCCTACCACCACATGCATACCCTTTAAATCAGCCAGCGACTGTCTGATGGTGTCTAGGGCTTGTTCGCAAGCGGAGATGAATGAGGCACGTAAAAACAGATCCTCAGCGGCATAGCCGCAGATGGATAATTCCGGCGTGAGCAATAACCTAGCCCCTTTGGCATAGGCGCGGCGAGCCGCATCCATGATTTTTTGGGCATTACCCGCCATGTCACCCACGGTGAAATTGAGCTGGGCTACACTGAGTTCAAGCGTCATAGGTGATATGCAAAAAGAGCTGAACGATTATGGCATCCGGGTGCACCCGCATCTCAAAGAGATTGCCGCCAACGACTGGGATGGTTTGCTTTTCCAGCAAAACAGTCCCACCCCGTTTATGCAACACGCCTATTTGCTGGCCTTGCAAAACAGTAGCAGTGCTGTTGCGGCAACTGGGTGGCAAGCTCAGTACATCACCTTATGGCGGGGCGAAGCCTTGGTTGCCGCTTGCCCTCTCTATCTGAAAGACCACTCCTACGGCGAGTATGTATTTGACTGGGCCTGGGCCAATGCCTACCACCAGCATGGCCTGAACTATTACCCCAAAGCACTGATCGCGGTACCTTTTACCCCGGTGCCAGGTTCGCGACTGCTTGCAGTGGATTCAGCGACACGTGAGTTACTGCTTGAGGCGGTCATTGGCTGGTGCCAAGAACAAAAGCTGTCCTCTTTGCACATGCTGTTTGGCAGCGATGAAGACATGGCAGCGGCCCAAGCGCTGGGTTTGTTGCAAAGACAGACAGTGCAGTTTCATTGGCAAAACCAAGCATGGCCAGATTTCGATGCTTTTTTGGCAAGCCTGACCCAGGAAAAGCGCAAAAAAATCCGCCAAGAACGACGCCGAGTGACAGACGCAGGTGTGGGGTTTCGCTGGTCTTTGGCAGCAGATATCAGCCAAGCCGACTGGCAGTTTTTCTACCAATGCTATGAGCGCACCTACCTAGAGCATGGCAATGCGCCTTATTTAACGCCTGTTTTTTTTCATCACATGAAAGCGAATATGGCGGAAAACTGGCTGATGTTCATCGCCGAGCGAGATGGACGGCCCATCGCCAGCAGCTTGATTGGCGTCCACGGCCATGGCACTGAAAGCGCTGTGGCTTATGGCCGCTATTGGGGTGCGTTAGAGCGCGTGGATTGTTTGCACTTTGAGGCTTGCTATTACCAACCCCTGCAGTGGTGCATCGCGCATGGAGTCAAGCGTTTTGAAGGAGGCGCCCAAGGCGAACACAAGATGGCCCGGGCCTTGATGCCGGTCAGCACCCACAGTGCGCACTGGTTGGCAGACCATAGGTTTGCCAACGCAGTGGAGCAATTTTTAGAACGCGAAGGCTCAGGTGTTGACAACTACCTGGCGCATTTGGACGAACGCAATCCATTCAAACGCACCACTTGAATCAGCCCTTGGTTTTTTTATAGTTTTCCATGCCTTCAAGCACTTCTTGACGGGCCGCATCAGGACCTTCCCAGCCCAAAATCTTGACCCATTTACCTTGCTCTAGGTCTTTGTAGTGCTCAAAGAAATGGGCGATGGTTTTCAAGCGCATGGGGTTCAAGTCTTCCGGCTTTTGCCACTGGGTATAGATGGACAAAATTTTGTCTGTGGGCACTGCAAGTACCTTGCCGTCCATGCCGGCCTCGTCTTCCATTTTCAAAATACCAATCGGGCGACAA
>RFMX01000125.1 GCA_009927495.1 Betaproteobacteria bacterium | reverse complement strand
AGGTTTCAAACAAGTCCGCGGCCATACCGGCGCAGTCACCCACGTTGTCACCGACGTTGTCAGCGATCACTGCAGGGTTGCGAGGGTCATCTTCAGGAATACCTGCTTCGACCTTGCCCACCAGGTCAGCGCCAACGTCAGCGCCTTTGGTGAAAATGCCGCCGCCCAGACGAGCGAAGATGGAAATCAGGGAAGAACCGAAGGCAAAACCTATCAGAGGATTGAGCATCACAGCGAGTGCTTTGCCGTCTGCAGGCATTCCTTTTGAGGTGAGGTACCAGTAAAAACCGGTCACACCCAAAAGACCCAGACCGACCACCAACATGCCGGTGATGGCGCCGCCACGAAAAGCAACATCCAGCGCTGGGCCGATACCTTTGGTCGCGGCTTGGGCGGTGCGTACATTGGCCTTGACCGACACGTTCATGCCAATAAAACCGCAGGCACCAGATAAAACAGCACCCAGCACAAAACCAGCTGCGCTTAACGGGTCTAAAAATAAAGCAATGAGTACGGCCAGTACCACGCCCACCATGGCGATGGTTTTGTACTGCCTAGCCAAATAGGCAGATGCGCCGGTTTGAATGGCTGCCGCAATTTCTTGCATACGGGCATTGCCTGCGTCTTGGGAAAGAATCCAACTGCGGGCCCAGAAACCGTAAATCACGGCGATGAGGCCACAGGCAAGCGCAAATAAAAGCGCTGTATTGGCTGACATAAATTCTCCTTGAGTTGTTTCGCATGAGAGGTGGTGCCACGCACACGGGTTGCTTGAACACCACCGTTGCGTTGCTTCCTCACACACTCACGAAGGAGGGTGATTGGCCAACGGCGTGACTGTAAGGGATGAGATTGCATGCTTTGCTTCAAACCCTGCTTTGGTGTAAGGAAAATCAGGGTAATTACTGACAAAATAGTGATGTTTTCCTTTTCCATTTTTCAATTAAGAGAATTTGTCCATGTCCCTCGATAACGTCACCGCCGGAAATAACGCACCCCATGAGTTCAATGTGATCATCGAAATCCCGATGAACGCTGACCCCATCAAATACGAAGTTGACAAAGAAACGGGAGCGATTTTTGTGGACCGCTTCATGAGCACGGCCATGCACTACCCGACCAACTATGGCTATGT
>RFMX01000197.1 GCA_009927495.1 Betaproteobacteria bacterium | reverse complement strand
GGGTGTGCGCGAAATTGGTTTTGCGGTGGTCGCCATGACCCTGACCTTGGTCGCGGTGTTTGCGCCCTTGGCCTTTACCCCAGGACGCACGGGAAGGTTGTTTGCCGAATTTGCCTTGGCCTTGGCGGGTTCTGTGATGGTCTCTGGCGTGGTGGCTTTGTCGCTTTCGCCCATGATGTGTTCCAAACTCCTTAAACACAACCCCAAGCCCTCGTTCTTTGACCGTGGAATGGGGCAGGTGCTTGATTCGCTGACCCGAGGCTATGGTTACTTATTGCGCTGGACCCTGACCGGTTGGCGCTTGGGTGGTCTCGAGTTGTCACGCCGTTGGTTGGTGGTGGGCGTGATGGTGTTGGCGGCCTATGGCTCATACCATTTGTTCATCAATGCCAAGAGCGAATTAGCCCCTATGGAAGACCGTGGTGTGATTTTGGTCATCATCAACGGACCGGATGGCGCAACGCTCGACTACACCCAAAAGTACGTCAATATGTTGGAGAAAATCGGCCGCAAATACAGCGAGTTCGATAAATTCTTTGCGGTGGTGGGCAACCCCACCGTGGCCCAAGGCGCGGTGTTTTTGGGCGCTTTGCCTTGGGATGAACGCAAACGCAGTACCTTGGACATGGCGCGTGAAATGATGCCCGCCATGGGCGGCATGTCGGGGTGATGGCATTCCCCATCACGCCGCCTTCTTTGGGACAAGCCTTTCGCGAGCGGCCTTTCAACTTTGTGGTGCTGACCAACGACAGCTATGAAAACTTGGCCAAAGTCACCAAGACCCTTCAAGATGAAATCGCTAAAAACCCCGGCATTGTCAGCTTGGATGTGGACTTGCGCTTGAACAAGCCCGAGATCAGCTTAGAGGTGGACCGTGAGCGTGCAGCTGATTTGGGCATCCCTGTCGATGTGATTGCCCGCGCGGTGGAGACCGCCATGGGCGGTCGCAGCGTGACCCAATACAAGCGCGAAGGTGAGAAGTACGACGTGGTGGTGCAGACCGAGGCCAAGAACCGCAATACGCCATTGGATGTGGAGAAGATTTTTGTTCGAGGCCGCGCTGACACCATGGTGCCTTTGTCGGCCTTGGTGAAAATGAAAGAAGTGGTGGTGCCGCGTGAACTCAACCACTTTGCACAGCGTCGCAGCGTCACCTTCACAGCCAATTTGGCCCCCAACTATTCTTTGGGTCAGTCCTTGGCCTTCATGAAAGAAGTCACTGGCAGAGTGCTCAAAACAGGCTACTCCACTGATGTCAACGGCAATTCCCGAGAGTTTGTGCAGTCATCCGGTTCACTGACCGGTGTGTTTGTGTTGGCCTTGGTGTTCATATTCTTGGTGTTGGCGGCGCAGTTCGAGAGTTTTGTCGACCCATTTGTGATCTTGCTATCGGTGCCTTTGTCGATGGTGGGGGCTTTGTTGGCTTTGCAGTGGACGGGCAGCACCTTGAATGTGTACAGTCAAATTGGGTTGATTACGCTGGTGGGCTTGATCACCAAGCATGGCATTTTGATTGTTGAGTTTGCTAACCAATTGCGCATGACGGGCATGAGTGCGATAGACGCTGTTCACCAATCGGCCACCTTGCGTTTGCGCCCGATTTTGATGACCACTGGTGCCATGGTTTTGGGTGCGATTCCTTTGGCAATGGCCACCGGCGCTGGTTCAGAAAGCCGTCAGCAAATTGGCTGGGTGATTGTGGGCGGCATGTCCTTGGGTACCTTGCTGACCATTTTTGTGGTGCCCACCATGTACTCCTTGTTTGCCCGCAAGGGAACGCCTGGGCCGATTCAAACCGTCTTCGAAGAAGACACGGTGTCTGCCAAAACCGCTTAGCCTTCCAAGTCCTTGAGTTCCTGCCATGTGTTGGCGTTGGCAAACGCGTGGCGGGTATCGTGGGGCAGATTGAAGTCCATGCGTGCATTGGCGTGTTGCGTGGTCCAAACGTCAATTTTGCGTCCCCCAGTGTGCAAAAAATCACGCAGACTTGTTTGCAAAGAACGGTGTAGCAAGCAAAACACCGGTTGGGGTCGGCAAACCATTTCCCCCTGTGCATCGACCTCAGGCGCCCATGCAACTGCCATGGTGGACTGTTCGGCGTCTACTGCCATGCCAAGGCGGTAAGCCAAATCCAGCGGAAAAAAAGGACTGTCGCAAGGTACGCACAGCAGCCATTCGGTGGTGCAATGCTGCAAGCCTGTCAGCATGCCAGCCAAAGGCCCTGCAAAACCGATCAAGCTATCGGCGTGGACGTCGTAGCCCCAGCTTGCATAGTCTGGGAGATGGCGATTCGCATTGAGTTTCACGGTATGTACTTGTGACGCCAAGCGCTGTGCAGCGCGTAAGGCCAAGGCTTTGCCTTGAAACAGTTGCAAGCCTTTGTCTACCCCGCCCATGCGTGAGCCTTGCCCGCCAGCCAGCACCCAACCGGTGATGTTGTCAGGCGTTGGGGCGATCATCAACCGCCGATGTAGCTCATCTCGATGCGCTTTTGGCCAGGAGCGGGTAGTGGCTGAAGGTTCAGTCCGCGTAACTCCGAGTAGCGGTCGTCGCGCTGTTGCCAAATCAGGCCAATCGCCGACGCGATGTCTTCATCCGAGTCGCCGTTGCGCAGCAGTGTGCGCAAATCGTGTCCAGTCGCTGCAAACAAGCACAGGTACAACTGGCCTTCAGTGGACAGGCGTGCGCGGTTGCAGTCGCTACAAAACGCTTGCGTCACGCTGCTGATGACGCCAACTTCACCCAAGGCGGGATCGAATTCCCCTTGGGCGTTGGCGTATCCCCAGCGCTGCGCGGTTTCCCCTGGCGCAGAGGCTTCCAAGGGCACCAAAGGAAATTCAGTTTGCAGCAACTTGATGAGTTCAGCCGAGGGCAGCACCTCGTCCATTTGCCAACCATTGGTTTCGCCCACGTCCATGTACTCTATGAAGCGAAGCGTGAGACCGCTACCACGAAAGTGCCGCGCCATGGAGAGGATCTCGCCAAGATTGGTGCTTTTCTTCACCACCATATTGATCTTCAAACCGCTGAAGCCGCCTTTGGCATCTTGGCCCAGACCCACTTCTTTTGCGGCTTCTATGCCGTCCAGCACATCGGCCACGGGAAAGTCCACATCGTTCATGGCGCGGAAAATCTCGTCATTCAAACCGTCCAGACTGACGGTCACACGCTGCAAACCGGCGGCTTTGAGGCCTGCGGCTTTGCGGCGCAGTAGCGAACCGTTGGTGGTGAGGGTCAGGTCCAGCGGCTTGCCCTCGGGGGTGCGGAGCGCGGCCAATTGCTCAATCAGGATTTCCAGGTTTTTGCGCAGCAGCGGCTCACCACCGGTCAAGCGCAGCTTTTGCACGCCATGGGCCACAAACAGCTGTGCAAGGCGGGTGATTTCCTCAAAACTTAGCAGCGATGAATGCGGCAGGTATTTGTAATCGTTGTTGAACACTTCCTTGGGCATGCAGTAATTGCAGCGGAAGTTACAGCGGTCGGTGACGCTGATGCGCAGGTCTCGCAGAGGGCGGCCGCGCTGGTCGCCCAGCAACCCGATAGCTGGGATGGGCTTAGCCGGAATCACAGCCGGACGGTTGCGAAGATCAAAGAGAGAAATGACGCGTTCTGACATCCCGTCATTGTGCCCTATCCGTCATTGCGACCTTTGGTCATTGCGAGGCCGCAGGCCGAAGCAATCTACTGCTTACCGATCCCAGCGACTCGCCTGCCGCTCACCGCAGCAGAGCTGCGACCTTCGCTACGCAGTCGAGCCGCTGTGCTCGGCAGCAGAAGTGGATTCTGCGCAAGCCAGGAAATTTCATCTCAGGCGCCCGGCCTGGGAACCATTTTGTGAGCGAAAGAGCAGCAAAATGCGTCCCCAGAGCCGGGTGGCGTAGGCGGCGTTTGTCGGTGGCACGCTAGATTGCTTCGGCCTGCGGCCTCGCAATGACGAAAAAAAAGCCCGCCGAAGCGGGCTTTTTGCAGTGCATCAGAACTTTGCTGATTTAAGCGCCGTGGATAGACATCATCACCGGCACGATCAACAATGCCACGATGTTGATGATCTTGATCAAGGGGTTGATCGCAGGACCCGCCGTGTCCTTGTAGGGGTCGCCAACGGTGTCGCCAGTCACTGCAGCCTTGTGGGTTTCAGAGCCTTTGCCACCATGGTTTCCGTCTTCGATGTATTTCTTGGCGTTGTCCCACGCACCGCCACCGGTACACATGGAAATCGCCACAAACAAACCGGTCACGATGGTGCCCATCAGCAAGCCACCCAAAGCCGCTGGGCCCAGAACCAAGCCGACCACGATGGGTGCGACCACCGGCAACAAGCTGGGGATCATCATTTCTTTGATGGCGGCTGTGGTCAACATGTCCACCGCGGTGTCGTACTCGGGCTTGCCGGTACCGTCCATGATGCCTTTGATGTCCCTGAATTGCCGACGCACTTCCACCACCACGGCACCGGCGGCACGACCTACGGCCTCCATCGCCATTGCGCCGAACAAGTAGGGAATCAATCCGCCAATAAAGAGGCCAATGATGACCTTGGGGTCGCTCAAGTCAAAGGTAATGTGCGCACCCAGACCCTCGAGTTTGTGGGTGTAGTCAGCAAACAGCACCAGAGCGGCAAGACCTGCAGAACCGATGGCATAGCCTTTGGTCACAGCCTTGGTGGTGTTACCCACCGCGTCCAATGGGTCGGTGATATCGCGAACGCTGTCTGGGAGTTCAGCCATTTCGGCAATACCACCAGCGTTGTCGGTGATGGGTCCATAGGCGTCCAAGGCGACCACAATACCGGCCATGCTCAACATGGAGGTGGCAGCGATGGCGATACCGTACAAACCGCCGAGGTCAAAGGCGCTGTAAATCGCAGCGCACACAAACAGCACGGGCCAAGCGGTGGAGCGCATGGACACGCCCAAGCCGGCAATGATGTTGGTGCCGTGACCGGTGGTGGATGCTTGTGCAATATGCTGCACAGGCGCGTATTGGGTGCCGGTGTAGTACTCGGTAATCCAAACCAATGCACCGGTCAGGATCAAACCAACAGCACAGGCGCCGAACAGTCCACTGGCGCTCAAAGCGGTGCCATCAGGTAATGCCACCGCTGAGGGAAACAGCGACTGGGTGATAAAGTAAAAAGCGATCAGTGACAAGATGCCAGAGACAGCCAAACCTTTGTAAAGCGCAGGCATCACATTGGTCATGCCAGGACTGGCCTTCACAAAGAAGCAGCCGATGATGGAAGCCACGATGGACACGCCACCTAAAACCAGTGGGTAGAGCACCATGTTGGGGCCAGCGGTACCCGCCAGCAAGGCACCCAACACCATGGTGGCGATCAGGGTCACTGCAT
>RFMX01000275.1 GCA_009927495.1 Betaproteobacteria bacterium | reverse complement strand
TTGGGAGGTATTGACCTCCAATGCGCCGGTGGGGCGCATCCGCGCCACCGTGCGCAAAGGCCGTGACGAAATGCGCCACACGCTGTTGTCGTGGTTGCCTGAGGACATGCGCGGCCTGCGCTTGCTCGACGCGGGTTGCGGCACCGGCGCCTTGGCCCAAGAAGCCATGCGCCGCGGCGCCGAGGTACTGGCCATCGACCTCTCGCCCACCTTGGTCAACTTGGCCCGCGAGCGCCATGCCCAAGACCTCCTCACCAACCCCGCGTTCAGCGCCAATGGTGGCAGCATCACGTTTTTGGCCGGTGACATGCTCAGCGCCGAGCACGGCGACTTTGACCATGTGGTGTGCATGGATTCACTCATCCACTACGACACCCAAACCATTGCCAACGCCATCGAATCTTTGACCCAGCGCACCCGCCATTCGGTGCTGTTCACCTTTGCACCGCACTCGCCGCTGTTGGCAGTCGCCCATGCCATGGGCCGCTTGTTCCCACGCACCGACCGTTCACCGCAACTCTCGCCCACGCGCAAATCAACCTTGCATGTGTACATCGAGCGTGCGGTACGCGCACACGGTTGGCGGCCTGGCCACATGCAGCGTGTTTCCAGCGGTTTTTACACTTCCCAAGCCTGGGAGTGGAAGCGAACATGAAGCTGGCCTTTCGTCCCCCCGTATGGCTGCAATCCATCATGTTGCAGTACGTTCCCTTCGCCGATGCGGCGTCGCCCGAACTGCCGCTGGGACGTATGTTTCGTTTGGCCCTGTTTCAACTCTCCATTGGCATCACCATGGCGCTGCTGGTAGGTACCTTGAACCGCGTCATGATTGTGGAATTGGAAATTCCAGCTGCATGGGTGGCTATTTCGGTGGCCTTGCCCTTGGTGTTTGCGCCTCTTCGCGCCCTGATCGGCTACAGAAGCGACACCCATCCTTCAGCTTTAGGCTTGCGCCGTATCCCCTATATGTGGATGGGCAGCTTGTTGATGTTTGGCGGTTTAGCCATCATGCCATTTGCGTTGATGAATCTCAGCGAACCCCGCGAAGGCTATATGTGGGTCGGTCGCTTGGGGGCGGTGTTGGCGTTTTTGGTGGTGGGTGCGGGGATGCAAATCACCCAAACGGCTGGTTTGGCCTTGGCCACCGACGTCTCCCCTGAAGACAAACGTCCCCGCGTGGTGGCTTTGCTCTACGCCATGCTCTTGGTGGGCTTGATCGTGGGCAGTACCTTGCTGAGTGTTTTGTTGGTCAACTTTTCGCCAGTGCGCCTGATTCAAGTGGTGCAAGGTTGCGCAGCGTTGGTGATTTTCATCAACCTCATTTCACTGTGGAAACAAGAAGCGCGGGGGGCCAAACGTGGCGCTCGCCAACCGAATGGTTTTTCCCACAATTGGAATGCCTTTATTGCTGTGCCGCATATGAAGCGTTTTTTGTGGACGGTGGGTTTGGGCTCTGCCGCATTCAGCATGCAAGACATCGTGCTCGAACCCTATGGCGGACAGGTCTTGGGCTTGAATGTGGGCATGACCAGTGGACTCACCGCATTGAGCGCAGGCGGTGCATTGCTTGCTTTTGCCTTGGCTTCTCGCTTTTTGCGCAGCATTGATGCAGTTCGGCTTTCGGCCATAGGTGCTTTGCTGGGTTTACCCGCTTTTGCTTGCGTCATTTTTTCAGCACCCTTGGGCTCTGCACTGATGTTTCAAGCAGGTGCCGCCTTGATCGGTTTTGGGGGTGGCTTGTTCTCTGTAGGCATGTTGCTCACCGCTATGGAGATGACACAGTCAGAACAAGCTGGAATGGTTTTAGGCGCATGGGGCGCGGTGCAAGCGACGGCCTCGGGCTTAGCCATGGCCTTGGGCGGCGTAGCACGCGATGTGGTCGGGCAAATGGCCACTCAAGGGCATTTGGGCGAAGTGCTCGTCTCCGATGTCACAGGCTACAACTTTGTATTTCAGACCGAGATGGTCATGATGTTTGTGGTGTTGGTTGCTTTGGGGCCCTTGGTCAGCCGTCGGCCGACGTTGCCCCCAAGGTCTGCAGGGTTAGGGCTGGCAGAACTGCCAGGTTGAATGGTTTTTTAAAGCGTACTTCAAGGAGACTTGCCATGGGAACAGGTGCTATTACCCAGTATGTAGATGTTGCACAAATCGTGCTGTACATGTTTTGGGCATTTTTTGCGGGTTTGATTTATTACCTCTTGCGTGAAAACCACCGCGAGGGCTATCCCATGGACAACGGCCATTTGCAAGGTGGCCCTGTGCAAGTGGGTTGGCCAGTGCCCGATCCCAAAGTCTTCAAACTGGCCGATGGCCGTGAAGTGTTGGCACCTGACTTCAATCGTGTGGACGGCAGTTACTCGGCTCAACCCACACACCGCTATTTGGGTGCACCCTTAGAGCCTGTGGGCGATCCTTTGTTGGCAGGTGTGGGGCCAGGAGCCTGGGCAGCTCGCGCTGATACGCCAGACCTTTACCACGGCAACCATATCAAGATCGTGCCACTGCGCATCGCCGCCGACCATGGCGTCATGTCCCCTGATGTTGATCCACGTGGTTTGCCTGTTTATGGCGCTGACAAGCAACTGGCGGGCACAGTCAAAGACCTGTGGGTAGACCGCGCTGAAATGATGTTCCGTTACTTGGAAATTGAATTGAAGAGTGGCGGTGCGGTGCTTCTTCCCATGACCTTTTCGCGCATCAAGCCCAGAGGTGTATTTGTAGGCGCCGTCTTGGCTGCGCAATTTGCCAATGTTCCCAAGACCAAAAGCATGGAACAAATCACCTTGCTTGAAGAAGAAAAAATCACAGCCTATTACGGTGCTGGCACCTTGTATGCCACACCTGAACGTCAGGAGCCACTGTTTTGAACGTCAATCCTCATCACGAACACGAGTTCGAGGCCGCGCCTGGGCTACCCGAACCCTTGCCCGCTGACGAACGTCTTTTGTGGCAAGGCGCACCGCAGTGGCGACATGTTGCTGTCCATGTATTCCATGTTCGCACCTTGGCTTGGTATTTCGCTGCCATGATGCTGCTGCAAGCCACTTACCTTTTGGGTGAACCTGAGCGCAATCTGTTCAAACCGTTGCTGCTGAGCTTTTTGCTCAGCGTTATCTCGCTGGGTATTCTCAGCCTGATGGCTTGGCTGACTGCGCGTACGGCCCTCTACACCCTCACCAACAAGCGTGTGGTCATGCGAATTGGTGTTGTGCTGACGCTGACCTTCAATTTGCCATTGCGCATGTTGGCTGCTGCCTCACTCAAAACCAACCCAGATGGCACGGGTGACATCGCCCTCAAATTGGCTGGCAATGACCACATCGCTTGGCTCAACCTGTGGCCACATGCTCGCCCTTGGGCACTGCGTCATCCCGAACCCAGCTTACGCTGTATTTCGGATGTAGTCAGCGTGGGTGAGAGCGTCTTGAAAGCTTGGCAAGAGGTCAACCCCCATGTGCCAGTCATGTTGGGAGACATCGTTCCCTCTTCAGAACCGCACATTCCTGCGACCTCTCTTCCTGAAATTGCCGCATGAACACCCTCGCCAACAACGGATTGCCCGGACGCCACGCCCTGACTGGCTGGATATTTGTTGGCTTTTTGTCCAGCATTTTTTTGGTTGTGGCTTTGCTGCGCGGCCAAGGCATGGAAATTCCTCAAGACCACAACCCGGTCAGTTGGCAACGAACACTGCGCTTTGAAGACCGTCCCAACGGCGATGTGGCGGTGATGGACGGCCAATCCACCGTCGAAATTACGCGTTACGCAGGCGAGCAAGGGTTTGTGCGCGGCATCTTGCGCACCCTTTCACGCGAGCGCATGCGACGTGGCATTGGCTCTGGCCCCACGTTTGAACTGATAGGCCATACCGATGGCCGTCTGACCCTGCTCGACCCCGCCACCGGACAACGTATCAACCTTGAATCTTTTGGCCCGACCAATATGGCTTCTTTTGCCATGTTGCAACCCGCTCCCAACCCCGTGACCACAGCCTCTCAGGAGTAAACCATGACCACCAGCGCATCCTTGGAATTCGACCACGTTGAACTGCTCATCGGCAGTGTGGAGAGCGCCGCCGACGCCAATGCCAAGGCGGTTCGCAACACGGTGCTGAGTCCTCGCTTTTACACCACCGACTTTGCCGCCATGGACCGCTTGAACATCGAGTCTGTACGCACCGAATGGGATGTCATGATGAAAGAGTACGAGGGTGACAACAACCATGACCACTTCCAACGCGATGCGCTGTTTGCCGAGGAAGTCAAAACCCTGATGCCCCAACTCTCGCCAGAGATGCGTCAAGAGTTTTTGGACTTCCTCATCAGCTCGCTCACCTCGGAGTTTTCTGGCTGCATTTTGTACAACGAAATCCGCAAGAACATTGACAACCCCGATATCAAACAACTGATGACCTATATGGCGCGTGACGAGTCACGCCATGCGGGTTTCATCAACCAATCATTGAAAGACTTTGATTTAGGTATCGATTTGGGCCAACTCAAGCGCACCAAGGCCTACACCTTCTTCAAGCCCAAATTCATTTTTTACGCGACTTACTTGTCCGAAAAGATTGGCTATGCCCGCTACATCACCATCTTTCGCCAACTCGAGCGTCACCCCGATAAGCGCTTTCATCCCATCTTCCGCTGGTTTGAACGTTGGTGCAATGACGAGTTCCGGCACGGTGAATCTTTTGCGCTGATCATGCGCTCACAGCCCGAATTGCTGCGTGGTGTCAATTTGTTATGGATCCGGTTCTTCATTTTGGCTGTGTACGCCACCATGTATGTACGCGACCATACCCGCCCACTGTTGCACGAAGCCATGGGCTTCAAATCCACCGAGTACGACTACGAGGTGTTTCGCATTACCTCCGAAATTGCACGACAAGTATTTCCTGTGGAAGTCGATATCGACCACCCCAATTTCCGCGCTTGCATGGAACGTTTGGTTGAACTCTCGATTGCCAATGCCCAAGCCAAAGAACGCGGTGGCTTGCTTGGCACCTTGCTACGCGCCACCACGGCGGTGCAAGCGGTATGGACTTTTGGTCGGCTTTATTTCCTGCCAGTCAAGCGCAACGACCTTCCTGCCCAAGTACGGGTTCAACCCGCTTGGTAAAGCCACTGGCTTATGTCTGACTTCTTCTCGTCGATTCTGGGCGCAGCCTTGTTTTCGGTGTTCAGCTGGTGGTTGGGCACGGGTGCGATTTTGTGGCTGGTGCGCTTGTCGCCAGCGAGTTTTCGTTGGAGCATGTGTGGGCTGAGTTTTTTGCTGGGCTTGAGCTTATGGACGGCCTCCATCAGCATGCGCTCACACACCGTCTTGAATGCCTACATTGGTTTTGTCAGCGTCATCGCCATGTGGAGTTGGCACGAGATGGCGTTTCTGACCGGTTGGCTCACCGGCCCCAGGCGTGTGGTGTTGGATGAAGGTTTGAATTTACAACAACGTTTTGTTCAATCTGTACAAGTCTTGCTGCACCACGAACTGGCTTTGCTATTCAATTTTGGCTTGCTGGTGGCCATGCAGCAAGGTCAACCCAACCACATGGCCTTGTGTACCTTTGCGCTGCTGTGGTGTATGCGCCTGAGCGCTAAGCTGAATTTGTTTTTTGGTGTGCCTTTTGTTGGCGAGCAGTATTTGCCTGTGCACTTGCGCTACCTCGGCAGCTATTTCAAAAAGGGTCCCATCACTTGGTGCTTTTACCTCACCATGGGCGCGTCTTGTCTGACCTGGGGCTGGATGGTGTGGGAAGTGCAAAGCGGTCTGGTCTTGGTCAATGCCGCATGGGTTTTATTGTCTTCTTTGCTGGGTCTGGCCATCATTGAACATTTGTTCATGGTGTTTGCCCTGCCCTTGCAAAAATTGTGGGGCTGGGCCATGGTGCGTAGTCCCTACCGTAGAGAAATTTCTTCACCTGAGTTGCCGGTACCCGTGGCGCTTCCCAACCAAGGAGACCCCGCATGAATGCTTTCAAGGCGACTGGCGAGCGAGGCTTCTACAAAGTGCCGCAGCAACCTCGTCGCGCCATCATCATCGGCAGCGGCTTTGGTGGTTTGGCTGCCGCGATTCGCTTGAGCGTCAAAGGCTACCAAGTTCAAATTTTTGAAAAGCTTGACATGGCAGGTGGACGCGCCTATGTGCACACACAAGACGGCTTCACTTTCGATGCTGGCCCCACCATCATCACCCTGCCTTATTTGATTGAAGAGTTATTCACGCTGTGCGGCAAACAGATGAAAGACCATGTCGACTTGCGTTTGATGTCGCCCTTCTACCGCATCCGCTTCGATGACGGTACCCACTTCGATTACAGCAACGACGAGCAAGCCATGTTGGCGGAAGTTGCCAAGTTCAGCCCAGAGGATGTACAAGGTTTTCAAAATCTCATGAAAGCCTCAGAAAAATGCTTCGAATTGGGTTTTCAAGAAATGGGCATGATCGCCTTTGACTCGGTGGCTAAGGTGGTCAAGGCCATGCCGAAATTGCTTCGCATGAAGGCTTGGCGCTCCATCCACAGCATGGTTGCGCAGTACATCAAGCACCCCAAGCTGCGTATCGTCATGAGTTTTCACCCCTTGCTCATTGGTGGCAATCCCTTCTCGGTTACCTGTGTCTATTCGCTGATTCATATTTTGGAAAACCGCTGGGGTGTGCATTCCGCCATGGGTGGCACCGGTTCCATCGTGAAAGCCTTGGTTAGTTTGATAAAGGCCCGCAACATCCCCATTCGCTACAACAGCCCAGTAACGCGTATACGCGTAGAGAACGGTGCAGCAGTCGGTGTCGAATTGGCCAATGGTGAATTCATTGGGTCTGACATCGTGGTCAGCAATGCTGATGCGGCATGGACCTACAAAAATTTGGTTGAACCGCAACACAGAAAGCGTTGGACCGACCGTCGCATCGCCAAGGGCCAGTATTCCTCGGGTTTGTTTGTTTGGTACTTCGGCACCAACCGCCAATACAGCGACGTTCCACACCACATGATGGTGCTGGGTCCTCGTTATAAAGAGCTGCTGCAAGATATTTTCAAAAACCACAAACTGGCCAAAGACTTCAGCTTGTACCTGTACCGCCCAACCGCCACCGACCCTTCTTTGGCCCCAGAGGGTTGCGACAGCTTTTATGCCTTGTCGGTGGTACCGAACTTAAGCAGCGGCACCGATTGGCCAGCTATCACCGAGCAGTACCGTGAAGCCATTGCTACGGTGTTGCAGGACGCGGTGTTGCCCAACTTGAAGCAGCATGTGGTGACCTCCAAGGTCACCACGCCCCAAGACTTTCAAGACCGTTTGTGGTCTTACCAAGGCGCGGGTTTTGGCTTAGAGCCGGTGCTCACGCAAAGTGCGTGGTTCAGGCCGCATACCCGCAGTGAAGATGTACAAAATTTATTCATGGTGGGCGCCAGCAGCCAACCCGGCGCAGGCGTTCCCAGCGTATTGATGTCAGCCAAATTATTAGAAGCGGTGGTTCCCCATGCATTTGCCATTCACTGACCAAGCAGAAGACGATTTGGACGCTTGCGTTGAGATGATGCGGGGTGGTTCCAAAACTTTTTTTGCGGCCAGTCGTTTTTTACCGCCTCGTGTTCGATCTGCCTCTATCGCTTTGTATGCGTTTTGTCGCGTTGCAGATGACATGGTCGACCAAGGGGGCGTGATCGAAGACAGCTTGCGTGTCTTGCATCACCGACTCGATCTGATGTATGCGGGCACACCCATGGACACCGTGGAAGACCGCGCTTTGTGCATTGTGGTGCACAGACATTCCCTGCCCCGCCATTTGCTTGATGCCTTGCTCGACGGTTTTGCTTGGGACGGACATGGCCGTCAATACGAAACCATGGAAGATTTGCATGGTTATGCGGCCCGGGTGGCAGGCAGCGTAGGCGCCATGATGTGTTGGATCATGGGTCCCCAACAGGCCTCCACCTTGTCGAGGGCCTGTGAGTTGGGTGTGGCCATGCAGCTGACCAATATCGCCCGGGATGTGGGAGAAGACGCTCGCAACAAACGTATTTATTTACCGCTGCAATGGATGCGTGAAGAAGGATTAGAGCCCGCCACATGGATGGCACACCCTGAGTGCAACCCAGCATTACAACGCGTTATCAGCCGAGTTCTTGAAGAAGCCGATCGTCTTTACAAACGCTCCATGGGCGGCATCGCAGAATTACCGCGTGACTGTCGTACAGCCATTTTGGCTGCCGGCTTGATTTACGGAGAAATAGGCAAGGAGTTACGCAGCTTGGGCTTGAACTCTGTCAATCACCGCGCAGTGGTCAGTGGTTTTCGCAAAGCGGTTTTGCTGACACAAGCGCGCTTGCAATCCGGTTGGATATTTACCCAACGCAACCCACCACAACCGCTGGCCGGTATTGCTTACTTGGTTGAACAGTGCCAAGAAACGGCTTCGGCTCGGTTGGCGTTAAAAGGTTTTCCTAACCGCGCCATGCCCCAGCGCATCGAATGGATGCTGGCCCTGTTTGAGAACCTAGAGCACAGCCGATTGGAAAAAAACCAAAAAACTTACAACTGAACGCCTTTGGTCAAGGCGCCATCGACCACCAAATTGGTTCCAGTGATAAAACTGGCCACAGGGCTGGCCAAAAACACCACGGCGTTAGCCATCTCTTGCGGTGTACCCATACGGCCTGTAGGGTTCATACCCAAAGCCACTTTGAAGAAGTCAGGGTTACCGCTTTCAATTTGACTCCACACACCACCTGGAAAATAGGTGTTGCCAGGAGACACGCTGTTGGCACGAATGCCCTTGCCTGCCAAGTGGTAAGCCAAACCTTGGGTGTAATGCACCAAGGCGGCTTTGAATGCACCATAGGGGCCAGACGCAAAATCAATCTCACGGCCTGACACGCTGGAGATGGTGACGATGGCAGGGTGTTTGCTTTTCTCGAGGAAAGGCATGGCGCTGTCTACCAAACGCACACTGCCCATCAAGTCCACTTCAAAACCTTTTTTCCAACTCTCTTCATCGGCACCGATAGCCAAAGCACTGACGTTGGCCACCACGATATCGATGCCACCCAAATCAGCGGCAGACTTGGCCACCCATGCTTTGAGGCTGTCAGCGTTGCCCACGTCGGCAACCGAACCTATCACTTTGCTGCCAGAAGCTGACATGGCTTTGGCCGCATCAGCGACCTCGGTCGCATTACGTGCGCAAAAAGCGACATTCGCGCCTTCTTTAGCCAATGTTTCAGCAATGGCACGGCCTATGCCTTTGGTGCCGCCTGTCACGAGTGCGCGCAAGCCTTTGAGTTGCATGTCCATCTATGTCTCCTTGAATGGTTGGAAAGTTTTCAGTGGGTACTGGATACGCCGGTGTATTCGCTGACGATGTCTAGATCGTTCAAATGTTCACGTGGAATTTCACCCGTGATTTGTCCGCGCTTGATGACCAACACACGCTCAGATACCGAGGCGATGAAGTCTAAATTTTGCTCAACCAACACAATGGTGAGCGAGCGTTGTTTGCGCAAGGCTGTCAGGGTTTCTGCGATTTCTTCGATGATGGAAGGTTGAATGCCTTCGGTGGGCTCATCGAGCAACAACAGCTGTGGGTCACCCGCCAAAGCACGTGCCAATGCCAAAAGCTGTTGCTCGCCGCCCGACAACGAACCACCCATGCGGTCAAGCAAGGGCTTTAAACGCGGAAAGTTGTCCAGCAAGGAGTCAAGGTCTTGGGCAGAAGCCCGTCCACGCTTGACCCAACCCATGCGCAAGTTATCGGTCACCGACAGATTGGGAAAGATTTCTCGCCCTTGCGGTACATAGGCCATGCCCACTTTGGCGCGTTGGTTGGGCGCCATGCGACTGACATCAGCGCTATTGAAATGGATGCTGCCTTGGGTGGGCAACAAAGCGCCGATGATGCTGCGCAACAGCGTGGTTTTGCCCATGCCGTTGTGGCCCAAGATACCGACGGCC
>RFMX01000129.1 GCA_009927495.1 Betaproteobacteria bacterium | reverse complement strand
GCTTTGGCAGCGGTGCGATCGAAATAGTGTTCTATTTCGCCACGGCGCTCGACGTAACTGGCTTGGTTCATGTCAGTCAAATCCCAACAAATCAAAAATATCGCGGTCTTTCATGGGGATGGAAGGCAGCGGGTCGGAGCCAGCCCACAAGGCCGCAGCCAAGCGCATGTACTCGTCTTGCACGGCTTTGATGGCCGGCGTGGCTTCCAACTCGAACATGGTGCATTTCTGCAAACGGCTTTTGCGGATTTCGTCCAGCATGGGGAAATGCGCCATGTTCTTCAAACCCGTGACCCCGTTGTACTTGTCCACTTGGTCGGTCTCGTCGCTGCGGTTGACGATCACGCCGCCCAAACGCACGTTGTAGTTTTTCGACTTGGCACCGATGGCTTGCACGATGCGGTTCATGGCGAAGATGGAGTCAAAATCGTTGGCGGTAACGATCAAGGCGCGGTCGGCGTGTTGCAGGGGGGCCGCAAAACCACCGCAGACCACATCGCCCAGCACATCGAAGATGACCACGTCGGTGTCTTCCAGCAAATGGTGCTCTTTCAGGAGCTTGACGGTTGCCCACCACATAGCCGCCGCAGCCGGTGCCCGCGGGCGGGCCACCGGCCTCGACGCACATCACGCCGTTGTAGCCTTGAAACACAAAGTCTTCACGCGCAGCTCTTCGGCATGAAAGTCCACGGTTTCGAGCACATCGATCACCGTGGGCAGCATTTTTTTGGTGAGCGTGAACGTGCTGTCGTGCTTGGGGTCACAACCGATTTGCAGCACCCGCTTGCCCAGTCTGGAAAAGGCGGCCGACAGGTTGGAGGATGTGGTGCTTTTGCCAATGCCGCCTTTGCCGTAAATGGCAAACACCTTGGCGTTGCCGATCTTCACACTGGGGTCGAGCTGCACTTGCACACTGCCCTCGCCGTCGGGACGTCCGCCACGTTTGATTT
The DNA here is from genome assembly GCA_009927495.1 of Betaproteobacteria bacterium. Taxonomy (GTDB): domain Bacteria; phylum Pseudomonadota; class Gammaproteobacteria; order Burkholderiales; family Burkholderiaceae_C; genus Limnohabitans. The sequence goes on along the minus strand of RFMX01000129.1, from coordinate 99 downwards.
GGCTGACGGGGATGCTGGCGGTTTCAATCATGGAGCTACTCCTGTGGGACTTCAGCGGCTGAAATGAGCCTTGGCTTCGTACATGGTTTCCACCGTGAT
>RFMX01000126.1 GCA_009927495.1 Betaproteobacteria bacterium | reverse complement strand
CTCTTCACCGATGTCAATGAGTTGGTCTAAGTTCTCGCTGAACTGACCTGCATACGGGTTGGCAATAACGGCCATGGCCAAAGCACGGCGTGTGGGTGGGCTCACCGTTTGCCCGCCCTCTTGCAGCACTTCGTCTACTTGCACAATGATTTTGCGTATCTGTGATTTCATTTTTGCTCCAGCGTGTTTAACGCAACCCATTCCATTGGCTGATGTCTTGTGCGGCCAAGCCTTCCACACGGGCATGCACCCTTGCACCTGTGCTCATGGCCAAAATGACGATGAGTTCATCGCTGCGCGGCGCACCGGGCACGCACACTTCGATGGCATCAAAATGGCTGCGCACATAGCTGGCATTGATGTGCGTCATGGGCACATCCAAGGTCGCACCGGGGGGGCCTACTTTTTTGGTGGAAGGAACAATAGACAAAGCATTGCCGGGTTGACCGGTACTCACGCCGCCTTTGCCCGCAAGGTAGGCCGCACGGTCGCCCTTCCAGCCTAGCAACTCGCGCATGGCATAGCCACCAGGTACATGCCACAAAGCACCGTGCTCTAACTCGCCTGCTGCGCCTACGATGGCACCTTTGCCATAGCCTTGAATCGCCGCGGGCAACACACCCATGGCATCACACAGTTGTTTGGCCAAGTCCACGCCCAAAGGGTTCAAGGCGTCCATCATCGGCAAGATATCTGCGTGGTAGGCCCCGGCATAGGGGTTGCGTAATACCGCTGCAATCGCACCACGCACCAGCGGCGTCGGGGCCACAGGACCGAACTCGTGGTGAATCTCTTCCATATGGGTGAACACCCGTCGAACATCTATCAGTGCAGTCACACCAAACACTCCATGGGTTGCGCCACGACCGTCAGGCATTGGCAACACAAAAACGCTGCAAATACATCACCACGCGCTTGCATGGCATGGGCACAGTCTAGCCCGAGTTGCAATGCGGCTTGCACCTGGTCCTTGGGCAAGGCAGGTACATCCACCGTCACCATGCGCTCCCCCAAGTCAGTGTCGTCACGCAAGCTGTTAGCAGGGCGACGCAAGATGGCGGGATGGTCAAGGTTGACCGCATTGGCGATCAAGGTTGCAGCCACATCCGCCTGCGCGGCGGTGGCCGCCAAGACGGTCACGCTGTCGGCAATACCCAGTGAAAAACTGCGTCCCCGCCAACCGCTGGTGGCCACACCACGCACAGGCATGCTGTGGGCCATCACAAACTGGCCATCGCTGATCAAATCTGTTGCCATGTCGGCCTGCAAAGCTTTTTGCAGATCACTGACCACACCAATGCGCCAATGTTGGTTTTCTTGCAGATGCAAAGCCATATCACCACCGTTGTTCACATAGGCTTTTTCCACGCCATCTTGGGCCAATTGAGTCATGACTTCTTGCGCTACGGATCCCGCCACTGCCGCCATGGGCGTGACAAAGCCATCTAACGAAGCCCAAGACAAACCACAGGATGCCTGCCACATGCGTTGTGCCACCACACCTTTGAGGCTGGTTTCATTAAGTTGTGAAACAGGCTGTCGCAGCAAAGGTAACTCGCTCACCAACTCGGGCAGAACCGTTTGAAAACGCCGCCACGCCAAGTCGACAGCCTGTTGGCAAGCCTTGGGCTCGCCAACCGC
>RFMX01000130.1 GCA_009927495.1 Betaproteobacteria bacterium | reverse complement strand
TCGGCGCTGGTATGGCAGGGTTGGTCAGCGCATTGCAACTGGCCCAGCAAGGTTTGTCGGTGACTGTCGTTGACAAGGCCGATCAAGTCGGTGGAAAAATGCGACAACTCATGCCCAACGGGGTTGCGGTGGACAGTGGCCCGACGGTCTTCACCATGCGCTGGGTGTTTGACCAGATCATGGCCTCAGTCGGTACACGCTTGGAAAGTGAATTGACAATCCAGCGTTTGGATGTGTTGGCCCGCCATTTTTGGGAGGATGGTTCTCAACTCGATTTGTACGCAGACCCGCAAAAATCGGTGGACGCTGTGGCTCGATTTGCCGGTTCTGAGCAAGCCAAGCGTTTCGTGGCGTTTTGCCAAACCACCCGCGCGGTCTATGACGCACTTGAAGGCCCTTTCATCCGTTCACCCTCACCCACCATGGCGCAGATGATGACGAGCTTAGGTCCGCGTGGTTTGGCGACCCTTGCATCTGTCGGGCCTATGCGTAGCCTTTGGGAAAGTTTGGGCAAGCATTTCACCGATCCCCGTATGCGTCAATTGTTTGCCCGCTACGCCACTTATTGCGGTTCCTCACCTTGGCAGGCACCAGCCACCTTGATGTTGATTGCCCAAGTGGAGATGGACGGCGTATGGTCGGTCAAAGGCGGCATGCATGCACTCGCCCAATGCCTACAACGTTTAGGCCAAGCCAGAGGTGTGCGTTTCATCTTGGGTCAAGAATGCGAACGCATAGAGCTGTCACAAGGCCGCGTCTCGGGGGTGCGCTTGCAAAGTGGCGACAGCTTGCGAGCAGACAGTGTGGTTTTCAACGGCGACATTGCGGCTTTGCGCCAAGGCTTGCTAGGTCCTGGCGTGAAAAACGCCGTGGCGGGCAAAAAACAGGCTCGATCTTTGTCTGCTGTCACTTGGTCCATGCACACGCCTACCTCGGGCTTGACCTTGGACCGGCACAATGTTTTTTTCCGTTCAAACTATGCTGAAGAATTCGAGGCCATTTTTCAGCAAGCCAAGTTGCCGACTCATCCAACCGTCTATGTTTGTGCACAAGACCGTGGCACTGGCGAGCCAGTGAGTGGGGCTGAACGCTTGCTGTGTTTGGTCAATGCGCCTGCCAATGGCGACAAGCGCAGCTTCACCCCCCAAGAATTGGCCGATTGCACCGCCAGCAGCCAAGAACTGATGGCGCGTTGTGGCTTGTCATTACAGTTGGAGCCCTCTTCATCATGCGTTCGAACCACACCTCAGGACTTTCACCAACTGTTCCCAGCCACGGGCGGGGCCTTGTATGGCCAAGCCACACATGGATGGATGGCGGCGTTCGCCCGTTCGAACGCCAAAGCCCAAGTGCCGGGTCTGTACCTGGCGGGGGGCAGCGTGCATCCGGGGCCGGGGGTACCGATGGCAGCCATGTCGGGCCAACTGGCGGCCGCAGCCGTGATGGACAACCTCGGTTTGACCAAGTCGTCCCTAACGGGGGCTACCTCTGGTGGTACCTTGACGCACTGAGCGACGATGG
>RFMX01000168.1 GCA_009927495.1 Betaproteobacteria bacterium | reverse complement strand
ACCCAAGCGGGTGCGCAAAGAAGGCGAGAAGCCTCGCGTCAACATCATTGGCCCCAGCTACGGCGTGTTCAACAGCCCCAGTGACTTGGCTGAAATCCGTCGCTTGGTGCAAGGCATTGGTGCCGACATCAACATGGTGTTCCCCTTGGGTAGCCATTTGGCCGAGGTGTCGCAATTGGTCGAAGCGGATGTGAACATTTGCATGTACCGCGAGTTTGGCCGCATGTTGTGCGAAGCACTCGATCGCCCTTATTTGCAAGCGCCGATTGGCTTGCACAGCACCACCAAGTTTTTGCGCAAATTGGGCGAGTTGTTGGACTTGGACCCCGAGCCCTTCATACAGCGCGAACGCCACACCACCATCAAACCGGTGTGGGATTTGTGGCGCTCGGTCACCCAGGACTTCTTTGCCACCGCCTCCTTCGCTGTGGTCGCCACCGACACCTACGCGCGTGGCATTCGCAAGTTTTTGGAAACTGAAATGGGCATGCCCTGCAAGTTCGCGGTGTCGCGCTTGCCCGGCCAAAAAACCGACAACGCCCAAGTGCGAGATTTGGTCCACAAGCAAATGCCGCTCATTTTGTTTGGCAGCTACAACGAACGCATGTACTTGGCCGAGGCGGGCAGCACAGGCCCCATGAAAGCGGCTTTCGTACCAGCTTCATTCCCTGGCGCCATCATCCGCCGCCATACCGGCACACCCTTCATGGGCTACAGCGGCGCTACCTATTTGATTCAAGAGGTGTGTAACTCTCTCTTCGACGCCTTATTCCATATTTTGCCGCTAGGTACCGACATGGACAAGGTGGACGCCACCTTGGCGCGCGGCATCAGCGGGGCCCAAGAGAACACCCCTTGGGACGATGCCGCGCAAACCAAGTTACATGCCTTGGTCTCGGGTCAACCGGTGCTGGTGCAAATTTCGGCGGCCAAGCGTTTGCGCGATTTGGCTGAGGGCAAGGCACGAGACAAAGGTGAAGAGCTGGTCACCGTTGCCCATGTGCAGCAAGCTGGTGCTGAGCTTGGCTTAGGAGAGCCCGCATGACACAGTTTGCAAACCTACACGGTTCAGGCGCTTTTGCGCAGGAACCCTACCCCATGTCGTGGCAAGCGCTGCGGCTGCCTAAGTTGCGCAGGTTGGGCGCAGCGTTGGCCTCACGGCCATTTTGTTGAAGGAGCATCGCATGTCAAACCATCCGAATTCCATATCCGGACTGACTGACGAAGAGGCTCAGGAGTTCCACCATTACTGGATTCAGGGAACTGTAGGCTTCACAGCTGTTGCTGTGGTGGCCCACGTCCTGGTCTGGGCATGGCGGCCCTGGTTCGTCTGAGGTAGGTTCTTTTCACCGAACGGAGTTAAACCATGTCACACACCACTACTCATGTCACACAAAAGCCTAACGGCGCGGACGACAAGATTGCGTTTGTCCTGATCTTTGTACCTTGCTTTATCGTACTTTTATCTTTTGCAATTTTTGGCCAACTGGTCGGGTTGCAATGGAAGAGTTGGTTGCCAGGCGCGGAGAACATGACCAATGTCTTTGGCGGTGTGAAAGCATCGGTATATACGTTCATGTCCCACATCATTTAGGAGAAATCACCATGTGGAGAATTTGGCGACTTTACGATCCATTGCGTGCAATGGTCGTTCAAGGCATTTTCCTGTTTGGCTTGGCAGCGATGATTCACCTCATTTTGCTAAGTACCAACAAATTCAACTGGCTCGACGGCGCAAAGAAACCCGCAGCAGCATCGGCGCAAAACTCGCCCATGCCTGCCGCAGTTCCTGCAGCAAAGTCCTGAAATTTGGCAGTACCGCAGGTGCTGCCAAGTCTCTCAAGACTTGCAGCATCTGCAATTTGATTTTTTCTTTTCACCCATCACTTGCGGCAGGAGGGCTAAACCATGGCCATGCTCAGCTTTGAAAAAAAATACCGGGTACGCGGCGGAACGCTGCTTGCAGGTGACTTGTTCGATTTTTGGATAGGTCCGTTTTATGTCGGTTTCTTCGGCGTCACGACCATTTTCTTTGCATTTCTTGGCACAGCCATGATTTTGTGGGGCGCAGCGTTGGGCCCGACATGGAACCTGTGGCAAATCAGTATTGCTCCTCCTGACCTGTCCTATGGTTTGCGATTCGCACCTTTGCAAGAGGGCGGTTTGTGGCAAATCATCACCGTTTGCGCACTAGGTGCTTTCGTTTCATGGCTGTTGCGCGAAGTTGAAATTTGCCGAAAACTGGGCATGGGCTTTCATGTTCCATTTATGTTCGGCATTGCGATTTTGGCTTACTTCACCCTCAATGTGGTGCGTCCCGTTCTGATGGGTGCTTGGGGTCATGGCTTTCCTTACGGTATTTACAGCCACCTCGATTGGGTGTCCAACGTCGGCTATCAATACCTGCATTTCCACTACAACCCTGCGCATATGTTGGCAGTGAGTTTCTTCTTTGCCACCACTTTTGCCTTGTCCTTGCATGGCGCTTTGATTTTGTCGGCGACCAACCCTGGTTCTGGCCAAGTGGTTAAGACGCCTGAGCATGAGGATACGTTTTTCCGCGACACCATCGGTTACTCCATTGGTACCTTGGGCATCCATCGATTAGGCGTATTTTTGGCTTTGGCGGCGGTGTTGTTCAGCGCCCTTTGCATTGTCATCAGCGGGCCCTTCTGGAGTCGCGGTTGGCCTGAATGGTGGGGTTGGTGGTTGAACCTCCCAATTTGGTCTCAGTGGCCTTAATGAAAAACGAGGAACACAATCATGGCTGACTATCTGAATCTTTTCACCACCGTGCAGGCCAGCGGGCCTGTACACCACGGCGAGGCCTTAGGCCCAGGCAACAGTCCACGCACCGGCCACCCCGGTATCTCTTGGCTGTTGGGCAAGATCGGTAATGCGCAAATTGGGCCCATTTACTTGGGCGGTTTGGGCTTGGCGTCTTTGATCTGCGGTTTGATTGCCTTCAACATCATTGGCATGAACATGCTGGCGTCGGTGAACTATGACCCGGTCCAGTTCGTGCGTCAGTTGTTCTGGCTGGCGCTGGAACCTCCCCCCCCGGAGTACGGCTTATCGTTGCCGCCGCTCAACCAAGGCGGCTGGTTTCTGATTTGCGGCATGTTCTTAAGCGCCTCGGTACTGTTGTGGTGGGTACGTATGTACCGCCGAGCTACACAGCTGGGCTTGGGAACCCATGTCGCTTGGGCTTTTGCCGCTGCCTTGTGGCTGTTTTTTGTCTTGGGTTTTTTCCGTCCCATACTGATGGGTTCATGGGGTGAGGCCGTGCCTTACGGCATCTTCCCGCACCTAGACTGGACGGCTGCTTTGTCCATTCGCTATGGCAATCTTTTCTACAACCCCTTCCATGCCTTGAGCATTGTCTTCTTGTATGGCTCAGTGCTGCTGTTTGCGATGCACGGCGCCACCATCTTGGCTGTCACGCGTTTTGGTGGCGAACGGAGATTGAACAAATCGTCGACCGTGGCACCGCATCTGAGCGCGCTGCATTGTTCTGGCGCTGGACCATGGGGTTTAACGCCACCATGGAGTCCATCCATCGCTGGGCTTGGTGGTTTGCGGTTTTGTGTCCCATTACCGGCGGTATAGGTATTTTGCTAACTGGCACTGTGGTGGACAACTGGTATTTGTGGGCCATCAAACACGGTGTTGCACCAGCCTATCCCAATGTTTTTCCTCCGGTCATAGATCCAGCCCTGAGTTTGGGAGTCAAACCATGAAGTTGCTCTCTTTTTTACGACGCTTGGCAGTCTACGCTGCTGGCTTGTCTGCTGTTGTGTTGCTCACCGCCTGTGAGCGACCGTTTCAAGACAGTGTGCAACATGGCTACCGTGGGACCGGCATGGTGCAGGTTTACAACCCTCGCTTATTGGCGGTGAAAACCGAGGCCAACCAAGTGCCCGTTGCCTTGCCTGCCGCACCAGGGGACGGCCCCAAAGCAGCTCAAGCTTACAAAAATGTACAGGTCTTAGGCGACTTAAGCGTTGCACAGTTCAACCGCCTCATGGTTTCTATGACTGCGTGGGTGTCGCCCAACGACGGTGGTTGTGTCTACTGTCACAACCCTGCCAACTTTGCCGAGGACGAGAAATACACCAAGGTGGTGGCGCGGCGCATGTTGCAGATGACCCAGTACATCAACAGCGAATGGAAGCCTCACGTCGCCGAAACAGGTGTGACTTGCTATACCTGCCACCGCGGTCAACCGGTTCCCAACGCGGTTTGGTTTACAGCCAATCATCAGCCCTATGGCTCCAACTTCATGGGCGACAAAGCCGGACAAAACGAACCAGCAAGGGTGGTGAATTTGTCCTCCTTACCCAATGACCCCTTCACACCGTTTTTGCTTGGTGATTTGAATATTCGGGTGAATGGCCCCACGGCACTGCCCACAGGGAATCGCCAGTCCACCAAACAAGCCGAGTGGACCTATGGACTGATGTCGCATATGTCAGAGTCCTTGGGTGTGAACTGTACCTATTGCCACAACTCGCGCTCATTCCAGAGTTGGGAAAACAGTCCACCACAACGCGCTACCGCCTGGCACGGCATACGCATGGCCCGTGACCTGAACAAGGGCTATATGGAGCCGCTGACAGCGACCTTCCCCCAGCATCGCAAGGGCGAACTAGGCGACGTGGCCAAAGTCAACTGTGCCACTTGCCATCAAGGCGCGTATAAACCACTCAATGGCGCATCCATGCTCAAAGACTTCCCTGAGCTGGCAGCGCCGTCTGGCAAAGCCGCACAAGTGGCTGCCAATTAAAACAGCGCCGCAGCAGTCAACCACAGCGGCATGAGACACACATGGTCAACCAAGATCCCGTGTCTCTTGCCGTCTCGGGGGTGGTGGTGGTTATCTTGGTGGATTACCTAAGGGTCCACCAAGCTTGGGGTTGGTTGCGATTGGTGCAGGGCGCTTCTGCGTTCAAAGACACACCTGGATTACTTTTCACCAAAGTCATGGGCAGTGGCCACCAAGGTGGCTTCAGCTTGCGACCCAGTGCGTCACACCAAGGTTTGATTTGTGTCTTTGACCACGCAGATCGCGCAGACCAATTTTTAGCAGGCCCTTGGCTTACCGCCTACCAAGAGCGAGCCAAGCAATGCCAAGCCAGCTTGTTGGCCATCACCTCTTGCAAAGGCGCATGGGATGGGCGTGCTTTCGATGTCACGCCTGATGACAAACTGGGTCACTACGCTTCTGAGCCACGCAACCCTGCCATGGCCGCCATCACCAGAGCCAGCATTCGCCCTGCCAAAGCGGTGGCATTTTGGCGCTATGCACCGGCGGCTCAAGCTGATTTGAGTCAAGCGCCAGGTTGCTCTGTGGCCATGGGTTTGGGTGAGGCACCGCTGGTGCGCCAATGTACTTTTAGTGTGTGGCGTGACACCCAAGCCATGCTCGACTACGCACATACGGGTGCCCAT
>RFMX01000247.1 GCA_009927495.1 Betaproteobacteria bacterium | reverse complement strand
GGTGGAAAACGTTTGCGCCCACTTCTGGTTTTGGCCAGTATGGAGGCTAGTGCTGCTGGCCAGCAAGTGGCTTGGATGGAAGACGCGGCAATGCGTTCGGCCTGCGCGGTGGAGTTGATCCATGCCTACAGCTTGGTGCATGACGACATGCCTTGTATGGACAACGATGTGCTGCGACGTGGCAAACCCACGGTGCATGTGAAGTTTGGACAGGCCCAGGCTTTGTTAGCGGGCGACGCACTGCAATCGCTGGCTTTTGAATGCCTCACACCTGACGACAGCGATATTCCTGACGCAGTGCAGACCAAGCTCTGTGCCTTGCTAGCCCGAGGTGCTGGCTATGCGGGCATGGCAGGCGGACAAGCCATCGATTTGGCAAGCGTGGGTGTGGCTTTGGACGCCGAGGCTTTGCGCCATATGCACCGTTGCAAAACCGGTGCCTTATTGGAAACCAGCGTGTTGATGGGCGCGGTGAGTGGTGACGCCAGCTCGCGTGCCTACCAAGCTTTGCAAAGTTTCGCCCAAGCATTGGGCGTGGCGTTTCAGGTGGTGGACGATATTTTGGACGTCACCGCTGATTCGGCGGTGCTGGGTAAAACCTCTGGCAAAGATGCGGCTGATAACAAACCCACTTATGTGTCGTTGCTGGGTTTGGCAGGTGCGCGACAAGAAGCCAAGGCCTTGGCCGACCAAGCCCAAGCTGCCTTGATCAAAAGTGCTTTGCCCAATACACAAGCCCTGCGGGCCCTCGCGGACTGGGTTTTGCACCGTCAACACTGATAAATGGAGCTCAAGATGGCTTGGCTGATACTCGGTTTGGTTCTGTTTTTAGGTGCGCATTCCACCCGCATTTTTGCTGAAAAATGGCGTCAAGCCATCTTGGAGCGCTTGGGGGAAAAAGCGTATAAAGGGGTTTACACCTTGGTGTCCTTGGTGGGCTTTGGCTTGATGGTGTTTGGTTTTGACCAGGTGCGTTGGGATAGTCCGCTGTTGTGGGCACCGCCTGCGTGGGTCAAGCATGCAGCTGCGCTCTTGATGTTGTTGTCTTTGGTGTTATTAGCCAGTGCTTACACGCCTCGTAACGCTATTAAAGTCAAGTTACATCACCCCATGGTGTTGTCGGTCAAGGTCTGGGCTTTGGCGCATTTGTTGGCCAACCCGCGTTTGGCTGATGTGGTGTTGTTTGGCGCTTTTTTACTCTGGTCGGTGCTTAACTTTCGAGCCGCCCGTCAGCGCGATCGCTTGGCTGCCGCCTCTTTGTTGGCTGGTGAAGGCAGTGGAGCCCTTGCCCCAGAGGTTTCAGCCGCCGCTACTTGGCGTGCAATTGGCATAGGCTTGGTGGTTTGGGCCTTTTTGTTATCCCGAGGTCATAGCTGGTTGTTTGGTGTCAGTCCTTTAGGCATGTAAGCTCAAACCTTACCCTTGGTAAACCCTAGGTAACGATAAAACCAGATTGACAATCCACTGTGTCATGTTAAATTGACACTGTGGACGTCGTCTCGATGGGTCGATGCGATGGTTCCGCGCCATTATTGGGGCCCGCCATGAGCATGCAACAACGCATTGAAACCGCGCTAGAACTGCATTTTTCCCATATTCAAGCTTTGAGCGCGCCACCGCGCCTGATGTCTGCCATGCGCCACGCGGTCTTCCCAGGCGGTGCGCGGATTCGTCCTCAGCTGTGTTTGGCAGTGGCCAAAGCCTGTGGCGACGATGCGCCGGCACTCTCAGACGCTGCTGCTGTGGCGATTGAACTCATGCACTGCGCCTCCTTGGTGCATGACGATATGCCTTGCTTTGACGATGCGGACACACGTCGCGGCCAAATCACGGTCCACAAACTGTATGGCGAGCCTTTGGCGTTGCTGACAGGGGACGGTTTGATCGTCATGGCTTACCAAGTGATGGCGCGTGCGGGAAGACTGCATCCCGCTCGTCTGGCTGACCTGATTTCTACCATCAGCGATGGCGTGGGCGCCCCTGACGGCATCGTTGCAGGTCAGGCGTGGGAGTGCGAAACCAAGGTGGCACTCAGCCAATACCAACGTGCCAAAACAGGTGCTTTGTTTGTGGCAGCTACTTGCGCGGGTGCGCAAGCCGCAGGTGTGGACACAGCTCCTTGGCGAGCTTTGGGAGAAGCATTGGGTGAGGCCTACCAAGTGGCGGACGACATCCGCGACGTCATGGGCCAAGCCGAGACCTTAGGCAAACCGGTGGGCCAAGACGCTCAGCATGGCCGGCCCAGTGCCGCCGCTGACTTGGGGTTGGCTGGCGCTTTAGCGTATTTCCAAAAACTGATGGACGCTGCAGTCAATTCGGTACCGGCTTGTGCAAACCGCCAAGCCATGCAGAATTTGGTGCGTTTGGAATCTGAGCGCTTGGTGCCGCAGTCGGCTTATGAACAGATCCAGCGGCATGTCACGGTCGCTAAGCACCGAGCCAACGCTTGACGCTTTAGCGCTAGACCATGAAAACCCTAGACCTTGCCAAAGGCAGTATCCACAGAGGTCAAGCACGCACCGGTTGGCGCAGCCAACTCGATCAGCTGATAGATGGGTGGATGACGTCACCTGGCTTTTACCGCTGGGCGATTGGCAACCCCATCACCCGATGGGTTACCCGCCGACGTGCCTCACAATTGTTCCAGTTGATGGCGGGCTTTGTGCATTCGCAAGTTTTGTTGTCGTGTGTGCGATTGCGCTTACTAGAAACTTTGCGAGATGGCCCTAAGACCTTGGATGCGTTGTCCAAGGAATGCCACATCAGCTCGCCTGCGCTTCAGCGTTTGTTGCTCTCTGCAGTCTCTTTGCGCTTGTTGGAGATGCGCGGCGCTGACCTGTACGGTTTGGGTGCCTTAGGTGCACCCGTGGCAGCAGACGTGGGCTTGCGTTTGATGATCGAACACAACGCAGTTTTGTATGAAGACATGCGCGACACATTGGCCTTGATGCGCGATGAAATCCAGCCGCATATGCAAGCCTATTGGCCTTACATGAATGGCGACAAACCCCCTTCATGGGAAGCTGACAAAGTAGCTCGCTATTCTGAGCTGATGGCGACCTCACAGCGGTTTGTCATTGAGGAGTTGCTGGCGTCTTACGATTTTTCTCAACACCGTTGTGTGATGGATGTGGGTGGCGGACAAGGCGGTTGGATTTCAGCTCTGGGGCAACACCAAGCTCAAATCCAACTCATGTTGTTTGATTTGCCACCTGTGGCCGCGTTGGCGCAGGCGCGATTCCAAGCCAACGGCTTGGGAGACAGGGCTACTGCGCACGGCGGCAGCTTTATCAGCGACGCCTTGCCCAAGGGCGCTGACTTGGTAACTTTGGTGCGGGTGGCGCACGACCATCCCGACGCCACCGTCAAGGCCCTGCTCAAGTCGATTCACCAAGCCCTGCCTGCGGGCGGCATGTTGTTGTTAGCCGAGCCGATGGCCGAGGCCACAGGCGCACATTCGGTGGGAGACGCCTATTTCCACTTTTACTTGCTGGCCATGGGCAGTGGCCGTCTGCGCTCCCCAGAAGAGCTGAAAACCTTGATGAAAGAAGCGGGTTTTGTGACGGTGGTGGACATCGCCAACCCCATGCCTTTACACACTCGCCTGCTGCTGGCGCAGAAAAATTAAGTGTTTACCCTAATTAGGCAATAAAAACGTCAATATAAGTTGACACAAGACGCCGTCAATTCAAAAATACAAACCATGAAAGCCCAAGCCATCGTTTTCGACGCCCCCCGACAGTTGTCAGTCAAGCAACTTGACTTGCGCGAGCCGGGTGCGGATGACCTCGTGGTGGATGTCGCTTACAGCGGCATCAGCACAGGTACCGAGCG
>RFMX01000132.1 GCA_009927495.1 Betaproteobacteria bacterium | reverse complement strand
GCTAAAACTCGAGGCTACAATCCGCTTCCCTCCTGGGTACCCCCAGTTTTTTCACCCTCCCTGTGGGGAGTCTTTAGGTCAGGTCGCCCATGTCTGATTTAAGTCTTCAACTGCAGCAGGCCTCTGGCCAACTAACAGTTTCAAGCTATTTTGATGATGCGCTGTACCAGCGCGAAATCGAACAATTGTTCAAACAAGGTCCTCGCTACGTCGGCCATTCGCTGGCAGTCCCCAACGTAGGCGATTTTCATGCGCTTGCCCATGAAAACGAAGGCCGCGCCTTGGTGCATACCCCGCAAGGTATACAACTTATCTCCAATGTATGCCGACACCGCCAAGCCGTGATGCTCAAAGGAAGAGGCAACCTGAACGACCCAGCACATAGCATGGGCGGCAATGTGGTGTGTCCCCTGCACCGCTGGACCTATTCGGGTGAAGGCCAACTGTTGGGCGCCCCGCATTTTCAGCAAGACCCTTGCCTGAACCTGCAAAACTACCCGCTACAAGAATGGAATGGTTTGCTGTTTGAAGCCAACGGCCGCGATGTGCTGGCTGAATTGGCAGGCATGGGCCCACGCAACCAACTCGATTTCACCGGCTATGCCCTCGACCATGTCGAAATGCATGTCTGTAATTACAACTGGAAAACCTTCATCGAGGTCTACCTCGAGGACTACCACGTTGGCCCCTTTCACCCAGGCCTGGGCAACTTCGTCACCTGCGACGATTTGCAGTGGGAATTGAAGGACGACTACTCGGTACAGACTGTGGGTGTGGCCAACCGCTTAGGTAAAGCTGGCAGCCCTATTTATGAGCGCTGGCACAACGTTTTGCTGCAATACAACCAAGGTGCTGTGCCTCAACACGGCGCGATTTGGCTGACCTACTACCCCCACATCATGGTGGAGTGGTACCCCCATGTGCTCACCGTCTCCACCTTGCACCCCATGGGTCCGCGCAAAACCATGAACGTGGTGGAGTTCTTCTACCCAGAAGAAATCGTCGCTTTCGAACGCGGCTTTGTTGAAGCGCAACGTGCGGCCTACATGGAAACCTGTGTGGAAGACGATGAAATCGCCGAACGCATGGACCAAGGCCGCTTAGCGCTGATGCAGCGCGGCGACAACCAAGTGGGCCCCTACCAAAGCCCCATGGAAGACGGTATGCAACATTTCCACGAGTGGTACCGCCGCAGAATGGATAGCTCTAGCTAAATGCAAGCGCTTTGGATGCTGCTGGCTTCCGCATTTCTGGCCAGCATGGGGGTATGCGTCAAATTTGCCTCCGCCTACTTCAGCGCCTCTGAACTGGTGTTTTACCGCGGCATCATCAGCCTCTTGATGATGGGTTTGTACGCCCGTTTTGCTGGCACCTCACTGCACACGACCGTCCCCTTGATGCATTTTTGGCGCAATGTGGTGGGGGTGTTTTCTCTAGGGGCTTGGTTTTACGCCTTGGGCAAATTGCCCTTGGCCACCGCCATGACCCTCAACTACATGAGCAGTGTGTGGATTGCCGCATTTTTGGTGGGCGGCACCTTGATGGGCACCCTGACTGGCACAAGCGTGGACATGCGCCGCCAAGGCCCCTTGGTGTTTGCGGTGCTCAGTGGTTTTGTGGGTGTGGTCATGATGCTGCGCCCCACCATCGAGCAAAACCAAATGTTTGCTGGCTTGGTGGGCTTGATGTCGGGTTTTGTGTCCGCGTTTGCCTATATGCATGTGATGGCACTCGGTCGCGCAGGTGAGCCTGTGGTCAGGGTGGTGTTTTATTTCGCGCTAGGCACCAGCTTGGCTGGTGGCGCTGGCATGCTGGTGGATGGCGTGTCACCCTGGAACTGGGACCATGCGGTGTGGCTTTTGCCCATCGGCGTATTGGCCTCACTGGGACAAATGTGTCTCACCCGCGCCTACTCACGCGGTGCCACCTTGGTGGTGGCTAATTTGCAATACGCAGGCATCGTGTTTGCGGCTTTGTACGGGGTGTTTTTGTTTGAGGAACAATTGCCCACCATAGGCTGGTTAGGCATGTGGCTGATCATCGCCAGCGGCATTGCCTCCACCGTCCTTCGTACCCGC